>NZ_JBFBGN010000034.1:0-56205 GCF_040684675.1 Streptomyces sp. NPDC089915
GGCCCCGCCGCCACGTGCGGCGGGGCCCCTTCCGCATGCGGGCGGCTAGCAGGTGTAGCCGTCGCCGTCCGCGTCCAGGCGCAGCGGGTCGCTGCCGTTGACCTTCATCCGCTGCGGGAACCGGTGCGCGGCCAGCCAGTCGCAGCGGGCCCGTGTGGTCTTCGCCACCTCCGCCGGGAAGGCCGTCGGGACGCACACGTTGACCGTCCCGTAGTGGCGGTCGCAGCCGGCCACGGCGGGTGCGACCGGGACGGAGGCCCGCTGCGGCGGGTTCTCCTTGGGTGCGGCCAGGTCGTTCGCGAAGGTGTGCTCGTGCGCGGCGGGCTGCTGCCCGGCGGCGAGCGAGGGGGCCCCGCCCAGGTGGACCCAGGTGGCGACGGAGGGGACGCCGGCCGCGTCGACGCCGAAGAGCATGTACCAGCCGGGCGGTGCCAGGTTGGGGTTGCTGGTGACGTTGAGGTCGATGGTGGTGGCGTTGACCACGCTCATCGGCAGGTCGACGAACCGCTGGTTGGGGTCGGAGGAGTGGGTGACCGCCGCCGGCCGGATGAGTTCCGCCTTGGCGATGGGCCGGTCGACGGTGATCCGCTGGGTGTCCCCGTACACCCACTCGGTGTCGATCACCGAAGTGAGCTTCGGGCGCGGCCCCTTGAACAGGTAGGGCGGGGAGTAGACCGACACCGCGTGGTTGTACGTGCCGTTGCCCGGGTTGTCGCCGACCGACATGACCCGGCCGTCGGGCAGCAGGAAGGCGCCCGAGTGGTAGGTGCGCGGGATCGGGTCGGCGGCCAGGCCCGGCTGGTAGGTGTTGGTCCCCGGGTCGAAGAAGGAGGCCTCGAAGACCGGGTCGGCCCGGTCGTGGAGGCCGCCGCCGGTCTCCAGCACCTTGCCGTCGGGCAGCAGCACGGCGGAGACGTACATCTTGCCCTCGGCCCCGGTCTGCGGGCGCTTGCCCGCGCCGGTGTCGACGAGCCCCTGGGGCAGGTCGGGGCCCGGGGTGTAGGCGGGGCTCGGCTGCTTGAGGTCGATGAGGTCGGTGAGCCGGTGGGCGGCCGGGTTCGTCTCGTTGTTGCCGCCGCCGACGGTCAGGACCCGCTGGTCCTGGGCCGGGGGCAGCAGGACGCTCGCCGACTCGTCGCGCTCGTCCTTCTTCCGCAGTCCGGGCACGTCGGTGATCGTGTTGGCGCCGTAGTCGTAGACGGAGGAGCCGGAGCCGGCGGTGCCGTTGCCGAAGGTGTGGCTGCCGGAGTAGAAGAGCCGGCCGTCCTGCATGAGGATCATCGAGGGGTACAGGCCCCAGTAGGACCAGGTCTGGTTGACCTGGTTCATCGGCAGCCACTTGTTCTGCGCCGCCGAGAACCTCTCCGCCGTGACGTTGCCGGTGGAGTCCTCCTTCAGCCCGCCGAAGGAGATCACGTCGCCGTTGCCGAGGATGGTCGCGGACGGGTACCAGTGCCCGCCGTTGAGGTCGTTCGTCCTCGTGTACTTCTCGGTCGCCGGGTCGAAGACGTACGAGTCCTTCAGCCCCTGGTAGCCGATCTTGCCGTCGGGGGACGGGTAGCCCTTGTTGCCGCTCATCACCAGCACCCGGCCGTCGGCCAGCTGCACGTGCCCGGAGCAGAACATGTCCACCGGGGTCGGGATCGTCCGCACGCTCCCGGCGACCGGGTCGTAGACGGCGGAGGTGAAGGTGCCCGCGTTGAACTGGGAGATGTCGTTGCCCGATCCGGCGATCAGCAGCACCTTGCCGTTCTTCAGGACCACGGCGTGCATCGAGCGCACCGGGTTCTGCGTGCCCATCACCTCCCACCTGCCCTTGGCGCACTCCTCGGCGGTGCCCGTGCAGGCGGGCTGGGGCGGGACGGCGCCCACCTCCTCCAGCGCGTAGTCGTCGGTGGTGAGGGTGCCCACCCCGTAGACGGACAGCCCCCAGGCGATCTTGTCGGTGTTCGGCGGGACGGCCGGCGTACGGACCTGGGTGCGCGACCAGGCGGCGCTGACCGGCGGGTTCTGCAGGTCGGTCCAGTACTGCCAGCCGGCGGCGGTGTCGTGGCGGAAGACGGTCACCGCCACGTCCGGGGTGTTCGACTTGTACCAGGCGGACAGGTCGTACTGCTTCCCGGGCGCGACGGTGGGGGCGCAGGCCGTGTTCTCGGTGACCAGGGCCTTGCGGTCGCCGTCGACGCGGCGGGTGAGCGAGACCCGCACGGCCTTGGTGCCGCTGTGGGCGTCGGCGACGGTGGCGAAGGTGAAGTCGTTGTCGCCCCAGCCCGATGTGGACCAGCAGGACGGCATGTCGGAGCCGGGCGCGCCGGCGGTCTCGAAACCGGGGTTGGTGAGCAGGTTGGGTGCTCCGGCCGTGGCCTGTTGCGGGGCGGTGAGCAGCAGGCCTGCGGTCATCGCCCCGACGGCGGTCAGCGCGGCCCTGCGCCCTGCCCTCCGTCGGATCGTCCTGGGCATGCGGTGGTCCTTTCGGTGCGGCTCAACTCCTGGTCGTGGGGCGGTTGCGGGCCGCCGCGCGTGGCCCGCGCGGCAGGTAGACGAGGGCTTCGGTGGCGGCGAAGCGCACCACGAAGGTGGTGACGAGCGCCAGCGCCGTCGCGGGCAGGACGCCGAGGCCGAACCGGTCGACGAACAGCGCGATCAGCGGGATGCGCAGCAGCAGGTCGGCGTTGGCGAGGAGGGTGAAGCGCCCGACGCGGTCCGCCCAGTGGCGGTGGCGGCGGCGGTCGCGGAAGAGGAGGCTCTCGATGAGGAGGAAGTTCCACAGCACCCCCGCCTGGTTGGCGACGACCTCGGCGGCGAGGTACTGCATCCCGGCGTGGGTGAGCAGCCACAGGGCGAGGAGGTTGGGGACGAAGCCGGAGAGCCCGATCAGGCCGAAGCCGATCATCCGGGCGAGCGGGCTCGCCGAGCGGAGGGCGGCCAGGTGGGTCAGGAAGCGCAGCCCTTCACGGGCGGTGGACTTGGACTCGCCCGCGAAGCGGTCCTGGAAGACGAAGGGCACCTCGGCGGTCTTCCGCGGCCGGCAGCGGACGGCCAGCTCCAGCAGGATCTTGTAGCCGAGGGGTTTGAGGGCCTCGCCGGTGACGGCGCCGGTGAGGGCGGAGCGGCGCATCGCGAAGAAGCCGCTCATCGGATCGCTGATCCCGCGCAGGGCGCGCGGGAAGAGCCCCTTGGCCAGCCAGGTCGCCCCGCGCGAGACGGCGACGCGGTAGCCGCCGGCGAGTCCGGCCCGGCTGCCGCCGGGCAGGTAGCGGGAGGCGACGACGAGGGCGGCCCCGGTGCGCTCGCCCTCGCCGACCAGCTCGGGGACCAGCTTCGGGGGGTGCTGGAGGTCGGCGTCCATGACGACGATCCAGTCGGAGCCGGTCCGCGCGATGCCCTCGACGACGGCTCCGCCGAGGCCCCCGGAGGGGGTGTCGCGGTGCAGGACGGCGACCGGGAAGGGGCAGTCGGAGGCGGCCTTCTCGATGAGGGACGGGGTGTCGTCGGTGGAGTCGTCGACGAAGAGCACCTCGCAGGGCGGGCCGCCGGGCAGGGCCTCACGGAGCCGGCGGAGCAGCTCGGCCACGTTGGCGGCCTCGTTGAAGGTCGGGATGATCAGGGTGACGCCGCCGGTCCCGGGGGCCGTCGGCGGAGTGCCGGCGTCCGGATGGTCCAGGGCGTGCGGGGGCCACAGGTCCTCGCTCATGGTGGTTCAGCTCCCACTCTCGCGGTCGGTGCGGCGGATCTCGACACGGTCCTCGCCCGTACCGAAGACGGCGACCGCGGTCGAATGCTCCAGAGCAGCCTTCACGGTGGGCAGGTCCACCGCGTCGCGACGCACGGTGGGCGAGGAGACCACGTAGTCGATGTCCCGCCAGCCGCGGGGCAGGGTCTTGGTGACGGCCGGGTCGAGGTCCGCCTTGTAGAACCAGATCGCGCCCGGTCCGGGTGCAAAACCGGAGTGAACGGCGTCGAGCCAGAGTGCGTCGTCGACGAGGACACGGGTGTGCGCCGGGTCGGGCACCTCGCGGCCCAGCCAGGCGGCGGCCTGCCGGTAGGGGGCGTTGGCGTCGGCGGTGAGGGCGGTGCGGTCGCCCTCGTACCAGCGCGGCAGGACGTACGCGGCCGCCGCGACGGCGAGGACGGCGACCAGCGCCCGGCGCCCGTACACCAGGACCCGCCGCTCGCCGGGGGCGCGGCGCCGGCGCAGCACGGCGTGGGTGACGCTGGCCGCGGCGGCGGCGAGGACCAGGGCGAGGAAGGGCAGGGCCTGGATCACGTACATCGCCGGGAGGTAGCCGGAGGGCCGCAGGGCGACCGCCGCGAGGATCACGGCGGCCAGGGCCGGGCCGGCGAGGGCCCGGGCGGTGACCGACCACCGGTGGGTGGCCAGCAGCAGGACCGCGCCGGCCAGTCCGCCGAGCGGCAGGACGGCGTCGTAGTACAGCCAGGACCGGAAGACCCCGTGGGAGCCGGAGCCGGGGTCGAGGATGAAGCCGGAGCCGGGGCGGCTCATCTGGTAGGTGATGCCGTCGATGAGGGAGACGTGCCCGGCGCCGGGCAGCAGCTCGTTGTTGAGCAGCGCGTACAGCGGGTACGAGAGGCCGATCAGCGCGCAGGCGGTGATGGCTCCGGTGACGGCGAACTTGCGGGTGTCGCGGTGGCTGTGGCGCCACATCGTCACCAGCAGCGCCGGGAGCACCACCAGCATCGTCTCCTTGGTCAGGACGGCGGTGGCGGCCGCCAGTCCCGAGCCGAAGTGGTGCCACAGGTGCCGGCTGGGGGACGCGGCCAGGCAGAAGGCCAGCAGCATCCACATCACGGCGAGGTTGTCGAGGAAGATCTCCCGCTGGAGCACCACCGAGAGCGGGGACAGCCCGAACAGGCCCATCGCGAGCCCGGCCGCCCAGCGCGGCAGCCACAGCCGGCGGGCCAGCACGTAGATCAGTACGGAACCGGCGGCGGAGACGGCGAGCATCGAGAAGCGCATCGGCGCGACCGTCATCCAGTCGGGCACGAGCAGCGACGGCAGCCAGGTCAGGGCGGCGATCTGGATCCAGCCGAGCGGCGGGTGGTCGTACCAGTACGTGTAGTGCGCGAGCCCGTCGCCCTGCTGGACCGCCCACGCCTGGGCGAGGTAGGTGCCCTCGTCGTCGCTCAGGGCCGGGAAGTTCGTGATGTTCCAGCCCTGGACGAGGACGATCACCAGCAGCAGGATCCCGCACAGGATCAGGTCGGGCCGCGAGGAGCGGAAGCGGACCAGCGGGCGGACGGGGGCGGGCGGGCGGACGCCGAGGCCACCGGCCGGGCCTCCCCCGGAGCCGGAGCCTGAGCCTGAGCCCTTGCCGCCGCTTCCGGGGCGGCGGGAGCCGGGCAGGTCGCGTACGGGCAGGAGCTGGGCGGCGGCGGTCGCGTCCGCCGGCTGGGGACCGGCGGCCGTGGGCACGGTGGCGGTCACCGGTGGGCGTCCTCTCGGATCGGGGCGGCGGAGTGCCCGGCCGGGGCTCCGACGGTCTCCAGGTGGGCGCCGGTGTGGCTGGTCAGCTCCCACTCGTTGCGGCCGCGCTGCTCGCGCCAGACCGCCCGGATCGCGGCGCCGGCCAGCATCACCTGGTAGAAGGGCCCTCCGACGATGAGCTTGAGGTAGTGCACGAAGCGCACGCGCAGCCCGTACTGGCGGCCGAAGTCGTGCAGTCCGACGATCTCGAAGACGAAGGTCACCATCGCCGTGATCATCGGCAGGAAGGTGATGATCGCGACCCCGACGGGCACGTCGAGGAAGACCGCCACGGCGAAGTTGACCGGGATGATCACCCCGGACGCGGCCTGCATGAAGGGGGTCATCAGCGTGTAGCGGGCGAGCCAGCGCTGACCGCGGCCCGGCAGCCGCCGCCAGTCCTTCTTCCGGTAGACCTGGAGGAAGCCCTGGTTCCAGCGGGTGCGCTGCTTGAGCAGGCTCATCAGCGAACCCGGGGTCTCCTCGCGGGTGACCATGTCGGAGTCGTAGGCGACGACCACCTTCTTGCCCACCGAGGAGAGCCGCACCCCCAGGTCGCAGTCCTCGGCCAGGCAGTTCTGGTCCCAGCCGCCGGCCTCGCGCAGCACCTCGGTGCGGACGAAGACGGTGTTCCCGCCGAGCGGGATGAACCCCTTCTCGGCGTGCAGGTGGAGGCGGGAGCGGAACCAGAAGAAGTACTCCAGGCAGTTGCGCAGGCTGTACCAGCTGGAGTGGAAGTTGATCAGCTGGACCCCGCCCTGGACCACGTCGGCGCCGGTGGCACGGAAGGCGTGGTCGACGTGGGACAGCAGCTGGGGGTGGACCTGGTCCTCGGCGTCGAAGACCCCGACGATGTCGCCCCGGCAGTGCGGCAGGGCGGTGTTGAGGGCCTTCGGCTTGTTCTTGGTCTCGTTGTGGTCGACCACGACCCGGACCCGCTCGGGCGCTCCGGCGGCGGCGCGGTCGGCCACGGCGGCGGTCTCGGGGTCGTCGTGGCCGACGATCACGATGATCTCGTAGTCGGTGTGGCCGGACTCCAGCAGCCGGTCGATGGTGTGTTCCAGTACGGCCTGCTCGTGGCGGGCGGGCAGCAGCAGCGAGAAGGCCAGCCGGTCGCCGCCGTCGGGGCGGTCGAAGCGGGTCGAGGCCAGCGTCTCGGGCGTGCGCCAGGCGTGCATCTGCCACCACAGCGTGAAGGCGGCCATCCAGAACAGCGCCAGAGAAATGGCGGATATAACGACAGAGGTGAACAAACTGCCCCCCACAGACATGCCGCAACCCCAGGCGGCGACCGGCAAACCCCCCGGAGGCGTGGCACGGGCCCCCCGGCCCGCCGCCTCCGCTTTCCCCCTCGTGCGCGCACCCCCCGGCGCGCGCCTCGGTGACTCCCCTCGGTGACTCCCGAGGACACGAGACTAGGCATCACATGTGAAGCCGAGGCACCGCCCAGTTAAAAACCACATTTCCGAGTTGATGTACCGCAACCGGAATTGACGCTACTCACGCCCATTCAGGGATGAACCACACCCAACTGGTCCGCCAGCTCGACCGGTTCGGTCGTAGGCCGCGCGCAGACGAAGTGCCGGCACACGTACGCCGTCGGAAGGTCGCGCACCAGTGTGCGCTCGGCCAGCAGGGGGAACTCCCCACCGCTCCCGTCCGCCGCGCGCGGCAGCCCGGCCGCCACCACCGCCCCGGGAGCCGTCCCCAGCAACGCGGTGCGGTGCAGGACCGCCGTCGCCGGGTCCTCGGGATGCCCGACGACGGCCACCTCGCGCGGACCGTCGACGAGCGCCTCCGCCACCGCCAGCCCGTGCCCGATGAAGCGCGGGGCGCGCGGCCCGAGGGCGTGGACCACCGCGAGCGCCCGCTCGGCCGCCTCCCGGTGGGGCTGCGAGCCGGTGTGCGCGGCGTACGAGAGCAGCGCGCCGGCGGCGGCCGTCCAACCGGAGGGCGCGGCGGTGTCGGTGGGGTCCTGGGGACGGCGGATCAGCTGCTCGGCGTCGTGCGCGGTGTCGTAGAGCGAGCCGTCCTCGGCGGTGAACCGGGCCATGACGAGATCGACGAGGAACCCGGCGAACTCCAGCCAGACCCCCTCCCCGGTGACGGAGGCCAGGGTCAGGAAGCCCTCGGCGACGTCCCCGTAGTCCTCCAGCACCCCGGCGTTCGACCCGACCCGCCCGTCCTTGCTGGTCCGCGCCAGCCGGGCCATCCCGTCCATGTGGACCCGCACCAGCAGGTCGGCGGCCTCGATCGCCCGCTCGACCAGGTCCGGCCGCTCGAAGAAGGCCCCGCACTCGGCGAGGGCGGCGACGGCCAGCCCGTTCCAGGCGGCGACGACCTTGTCGTCCCGCCCGGGCGCGGGCCGCGCGCCGCGCGCCGCGAGCAGCCGCTCCTTGATCGAGGCGATCCGCGCGCCCTCCACCACCGGTCCGTCCTGCGGCAGTTGCAGCACCGACTTGCCGTGCTCGAAGGTCCCCTCGTCGGTGACCCCGAAGTACGCGGCGGCCAGCGCCCCGTCCTCCTCCCCGAGCACGTCCGCCAACTCCCCCGGAGTCCAGGCGTAGTAGGCCCCCTCGACGTGCCGCCCGGTCCCCTGCTCCTCGCTGTCGGCGTCGAGCGCGGAGGCGAACCCGCCCTGCTCGGTGCGCAGTTCCCGCACCATGAAGTCGGCCGTCTCCAGCGCGACCCGCCGCGCGAGGTCCGACCCGGTGGCCCGCCACAGGTGGGCGTAGACCCGGCACAGCAGGGCGTTGTCGTACAGCATCTTCTCGAAGTGCGGCACGACCCACTCCCGGTCCACGGAGTACCGCGCGAACCCGCCGCCGAGCTGGTCGTAGATCCCGCCCCGGGCCATGGCCTCACAGGTGTCGGCGGCCATCTGCAGGGCGCCCTCGGACCCGGTCCGGGCGTGGTGGCGCAGCAGGAACTCCAGCACCATGGACGGCGGGAACTTCGGCGCCCCGCCGAACCCGCCCCGCACGGCGTCGTACTCCCGCGTCAGCCCGAGCAGCGCCCGCCCCAGCTCCTCCGGCCCCGGCCGCCCGGCCTTCCCGTAGTCCAGCTGCCGCCCGGCGAGGTCCCGCACGATCCGCTGCGCGACCTCGGCCACCTCCTCGGGCCGCCCCACCCAGGCCCCCCGCACCCCTTCGAGCACCTGCATGAAGGAGGGCATGCCGTGCCGGGGCTCGGGCGGGAAGTAGGTCCCGAAGTAGAAGGGCTCGGCGTCGGGCGTGAGGAACACGGTCATGGGCCACCCGCCCTGCCCGGTCGCCGCCTGCACGGCCTCCATGTACACGGCGTCGATGTCGGGCCGCTCCTCGCGGTCGACCTTGATGTTGACGAAGTGCTCGTTCATGTAGGCGGCGGCCAACTCGTCCTCGAACGACTCGTGCGCCATGACGTGGCACCAGTGGCAGCTGGAGTAGCCGACGCTGAGCAGCACCGGCACCCCCCGCTCACGCGCCGCGGCGAACGCCTCCGGGGACCAGGGCCACCAGTCGACCGGATTGTCCGCGTGTTGGAGCAGGTACGGCGAGGTCTCGTTCACGAGGCGGTTCGACATGCGTCCAATCTATGCCGTGCCCCACCCGTCCGCGGGGCCCGGCACGGCCCCTTGTTCCGCCTCCGGGGCCCGGGCCCGCCTCAGACAGTACGCTGGGGGCAGCACTGCCGAACCGCCGAGGCCCTCGAAGGAGGCTCACCATGACCGCCGACATGGTGGCGCCCGCGTGGATGCACGCGCAGATCACCGCGGAGCAGTACGACTCCTGGTCCGAGGAGCAGTGCGCCGGCATCGAGATCGTGGACGGGATGATCGTCGTGAGCCCGAGCGCCTCCAAGCGGCACAACAGGCTGGCGCGGCTCCTGGCCAATGCCCTGGACGCTGCCGCAGGACCGGACTGGAACGCCGACACGGACTTCGACGTCCGCCTACAGGACGTTCCGCTCACCAACCGCCGCCCGGACGTCATCGTCTACCGGGCGGAGACCATCGACCTCACGCCCACCCGCCCCGAGCACGTGCTGCTGGTGGTCGAGGTCGTCTCGCCCGGTTCCGAGACCACCGACCGGATCGTGAAGGTGGACCAGTACGCCAAGGCCGGCATCCCCTTCTACTGGCGGATCGAGCAGGCTGCCACCGGAGTCCCGATCGTCTACACCTACGTCCTCGACCCGGCCAACAGGTCCTACCGGGACGGCGAGGTGTTCACCGGCACCGTGAAGGCCACCGCGCCCTTCTCCATCACGGTCGATCTTGGGGCCATGTAAGAACGAAGAAGCCGCACCGCTTCCAATGTCTGACTGGTAGCGCCAGCATCGCGATTCTTCGCGACCCGATCGCCCCCAGGGTCGCGACGGTCCCCGAGCCTGCGGCCGGGGGATGCCTCCATGACAGTGGCACCCTCCCCGCCTTGCGATGCACGTAGGCCAGCGACTACACCGGCGCCCCAGCTCTTTTCTACCGTGCCGCGGGATCGGCAACACCCTCTGGGTATCCACCGTTTGCCGCGGCCAAACGCGGTACGGCACCAACAACCGCCCGTCGCCCAGTACGGGGCGATTAGTGCGTGACGTGCTTGGCGAACTCCTCGAACGTCTCCTTGTTGTGCCTACGTGCCGCGTTCACCTGAGCCCGGAAGTTGCTCACGGCCTTGTCGACCGCACCACGGTTCCGCAGAGGGCTGGACGTGACCAAGGGCTCGCGCAGTTGGTCCGGCGCGAAGGCCAACAGCGACTCGACTACTGGCTGCCACGCCTCGGAGGTCCTAGGCATAGCGAGGTTTTTCTTGAACATCAGAGTGTAAGAGTCCGTTACGGCAGAGCTCACGAGGATCTCGATGACGCTGCCAATCGCTTCGACAGCCAGCACAATCGATCCGCGAAGACTCAGCCAGTCAAGCAAATCAGCCTGGTCCTGCAGTCGACCATCGGGGTCGACTCGGCCGAGCCTCGTCTTCTCCAGCTCGACGGCACGCATCAAGCTGGAGACAAAAAGGATGTGCTTCGCTGTCACGCGTTCAGGGAAAACCCGGCTGTAGATGTCGTCCTGCTCCCAAATCTTACTCTTCTGATGGTAGGCGACATCAGCTGCTCCGTGAAATGCCGCGAGCGCCTGAGCAGCGGTCTCAGCAGAGAGTTGATTCTCCCCCGGGCGCCGAATGACATCCTCTGCGCCGCCTCGACGGCCGCCGTTGTATCCGACGACACCCAATTTAGTGAAGTCCTCGACCAGACGTCGCTGAATCCCGTCGTTGCTCCGGAAGTCCGACGCCTGTGTAGGGTTCTGTCGATTGTTGAATCGGACAATGCTCTTGACCGTCTCCGGGTCATCACAACGGATGAAGCGAGCGAGCACGTGGCTCTCCGCACCAATCTCGTCAGCCGGGATGGAGCCGATCGCGCCAGTGGTCTGGGCGCCGTTGACGATACCCAAACCAGTGATCACCAAGGCTTCCCTGCCAACGACTTGGAAGTCGTGGACCAGCGCGGTGATGCCGTTGTTATAAGCCCACAGGTTCGTCGGCTCATTGCGCGCCGTATCCTGAATTCCGTTGTTGATATTACTCTGCGACCGACGACCGCCGAGGTAGTCACGGACATTCGCCGAGAAAAGCTTTGCCCCATGCTCCTGGTACTGCGCGTGAAGCCAACGCACCGGCACGCTCGTGCACAGTGCTGTCCACTTCGCGCCACGCTCCTCGAAGGCGCCAGGAATAGGAATCCGAAGAGTATCTGACACGAGGATCGGAGTCTGCGAATTCTCATATCGGAGAGCCAGAGTCGCACGACCCAGTTCGGTACTTGAGACGTTGATGTCACTCTCAGGATATCCCTGGCGCAGAAGATCGGATGCAGCTTCGGCGGCAACGTTGATTTCCTGAGCAATCTGCTGAGCCTCCGGCAGATTGTGGACGTACCAGACCTCGACATCACCGATGGCATCGTCCGCCAGAGCGTCATGCAGTTCCCTCCACGCTCCCAGTAGAACGTCAGGCACACCCTGCGGCTCATTCGTGCTGAACAGCCAGTTCACCGCCTGATGAAGACTCGCCGCCTTACCGGAGGGTGCCTGCAGTTTGGTCACGTTCTGAGACTCGTACCCCTGCGCAAGTACGACCCGCCCGGCATCGCGGTCGATGTACAGAAGGTCACACGCCTTGTCGTTCGACGAATCGGTCAGCGCGGTGGCGGCCACCACGTTGATGTCCTCGATATCGAACGCCAACTGCAGTGCGAACAGCAGCCGCTTGTTGGAGTCGTACTGGTCAAGGTCGACTCGCTTCTGAAGAGCGACTTCGAGACTGTCTGTCACGTCATCAGACTACCTGCCAACTACTCTTCTGTGGGCTCAACTTGCGTGAAATGCCACCCCCTACATCCAGCGTCAGCCTCCTTCTCCGCTTTCGGTGACCACGACGACGCTCCCGTATGACGTGTTACTCGCCAGCCCCCTCCGGGCCATGTCATGCGCTTATCGGCCTGCGCCGCGATGCAACCGGAGCCGACGGGCTGGATGTAGGCGAGACCGGGATGCCGTACTTCGCGGTGCAGTCATCGAAGTCTTTGCGCTCGGAGGCGATCAAGGGATCAGAGTCGAGTCCTCATCCGCCGGGAGGTCGCTGTGGTAGCGCGACCGGGGGTGCGCCTTCCAAGCGCTGGCAGATGCCGCCGCACGAGGCAGGCCAGGCGGCCTGCTGGTCTTCGCCCAGGCGCCCCCACCTCACCAATGCCTCATCGCAAGTATCCAAGCCGACACTCTCCGGACACGTCCCAGGTCAGGACTACCTGGTTGTGTAAGTTCACTAGCGCCAGTGGCAGCTGGAGTAGCCGACGCTGAGCAGCACCGGCACCCCCCGCTCACGCGCCGCGGCGAACGCCTCCGGCGACCAGGGCCACCAGTCGACAGGATTGTCCGCGTGTTGGAGCAGGTACGGCGAGGTCTCGTTCACGAGGCGGTTCGACATGCGTCCATCCTGCCCCACCCCCGGCCCCGCGCCGCGCGACGGGCCCGTCGCACGGCCGTTCGGGGTCCGCACGGCGTCTGGGGCCCTCCGCGTACATATATGCACGCCGATGGCCGTTCCTGGTCCAACTCCCTCTGATCTAGCTCAGATTGCCTCGCGCAGGCGGGCGGTGCGCAGGACACTTGGCGGACGTTTGCGGAGCTCTCCGAGGAGGATGCCGATGCGGGACAGCCATCGTGTCGAGGCCGAGCGGGTGCTGGTCCGGGCCGTCGGGGAGGAGGTCCGGCGGGCGGGGGGCGGGGTGGATGCCGAGGTGCTGCTCGCGCGGGGGCGGGAGGCGCTCGACGGGCTGGCCGGGGTGGCGGGCGAGGAGTACGCCGCCTACGTGGCCGCGCTCGACGAGGCCGCCGCCGGGGCGCAGTCCCTCGGGGAGGCCTTGCGGCGGGCCGGCAGCGGGACGGCCCTGCTGGTGACGGCCGTCGCCGCGGCGGCCGCGGCCGGGGCGGACATGGCCTTCGGCGTCGACGCCGGTACGGCGCTCAGCGCGGGCATCGTGGTCGGCGCGGCCGGGGCCGCGACGACGGTGGCCCGGGTGGCGGCCGTGCACGTGCCGGCCGCGAACCGGCGGGCCGGGGCGGCGGGGCGCCCGGGTGGGCCGGAACAGCTGCGGCTGAAGTGGCTGACGGCGCTGGAGGTGCGCGGGATCCGGCCCTTCCTGGAGCAGGAGCGGAAGGTGGCGGCCGCCGCCGTGCCCGCCGCACCGGCTCCCGCCCCCGTACGGGGTCCCGTGCGCGGGGAGGGCCAGGCGGCCGTGCCGCCGCAGTTGCGCGGGGCGGACCGGAGCGCCGAGGCGCGGCGGCGGAGCATGCTGGAGCAGTCGTTCGGCCAGCTCCCGGACGCCGACGGGCTGTTCACCGGCCGGCGGGCGGAGCTGGCCCGGATCGCGCAGTGGGTGCAGACGGCGCGGGCCAGTACCGAGACGCGGCCGGTGGTGGTCGTGCTGCACGGGGAGCCGGGGGTGGGCCGGACGGCGCTTGCGCTGCGGGCGGCGCACGGGCTGCGGGACCAGTTCCGCGGGGCGTGCGTGGTGGACCTGCGGGGCGGGGCCCCGGCCGCCGGCGAGGCGCCGCTGTCGACGCGGGAGGCGCTGCTGCACCTGCTGAACCGGCTCGGCGCCCCGCGCGAGCAGCTGCTGTTCCGGGAGGGGGCCCCGGCCGAGCAGCAGGTGCGCCGCCTCGGGGAGCTGTACCACCAGCACCTCCAGGGGCTGCCGGTGACGGTGGTGCTGGACGACGCGGTGGACCCGGAGCAGGTGCGGGCGCTGGTGCCGGAGCGCTCCGAGAGCCTGGTGCTGGTCACGGCCCGGGAGCCGCTGGAGCTGCCCGCGGACCTGGCGGCCTGGGTGCACCAGCTGCCGGTGGTGCGGCTGGCGGAGCCGGAGGCGGCCGAGGTGCTGCGGGCCGGGGCGCGGGCGGCGGGCGAGCCCGTACCGGGGCCGGCGGCGGAGGCGGGGCTGCTGGACCTGGCGGCGGGGCTGCCGCTGGCGCTGCGCGTGCTGGCTCCGCTGGGGGCGGCGCGGGCCTCGGACGGGAGCGGGGACGGGGAGGGGGCGCTGGAGCAGGCCCTGGAGCTGGCCTTCGCACGCCTGCCCGAGGAGCGGCGCCGGCTGCTGCGCCGGCTCACCCTGGCGGGGCGGGCCTCGCTGGGCGCGGCGGCGGCCGCGGCGCTGGCGGACTCCGAGCGGGTGGAGGCCGGGCGGCTGCTGGGCGAGCTGGCGCGGGCGGGCCTGCTGGACCTCGTCCGCGGGGAGCGGTACCGGATGCACGACGCGGTGCGCGCGTACGCGGCGGCGCGGCTGGCGGCGGACGAGGAACCGGCGGAGGCGGCGGCCGCGCACGAGCGGCTGGTCCGGGACTACGCGCGGCTGGCGGACTCGGTGATCCGGATGGTCGACGGGAAGATGTCGACCCGGGCGCACCACTTCGGCGGGCACGGCTTCGCCTCGCTGGACGCGGCGCTGCGCTGGCTGGACGAGGAGTCGAGCTTCATCACGGCGGCGCTGCGGCATTCGGAGGGGGTGGACCAGCAGGCGGTGCTGGACCTGCTGGGGGCGCTGTGCGACTTCTGCCTGCTGCGCGGGGACCTGTACCGGCTGGGTGAGATCAACGAGCTGACGCGGGCGGTGGACCAGGGGCGGCTGAACCGCTCGGTGCAGTGGCGCACCGGTATCGCGGCGCGCCAGCTCGGCGAGCTGGACAAGTCGCGGACGACGCTGACCTCGCTGGTGGACCAGTACAAGGAGGCCCGGCAGGAGGCGGGGGCGGCGATGGCGCTGCTGTCGCTGGGCATCACGCTGCACCACCAGGGCAACCTGCCGGAGGCGGCGGCCCGGATCCGGGAGGCGCTGGCGCTGCAGGAGGCGGAGGAGCTGGCGGGCGACCGGGCGTGGTCGCTGCACGCGCTGGGCGCGGTGGAGCGGGACCGGGGGCACCTGGGGGAGGCGGTGGCGCTGCTGGAGCGGTCGCTGGCGCTGCACCGGGAGAGCGAGAGCGTGCACGGGGAGGCGTGGGCGCACTTCCAGCTGGGGCAGGTGCACCTGCGGGTGGGTGACGTGTCCCGGGCGGAGGAGGAGCTGCTGCTGGCGCTCGGGCTGTACGGGCGGACCCGTGACGACCGCGGTGAGGCGTGGGCGCTGACGCAGCTGGGCCGGGCGCGGGTGGTCGCGGGGGACGCGGGGACGGCGCTGGAGCGGCTGCGGGACGCGCTGGCCCGGCACCGGCTGGCGGAGGACGCGCGGGGCGAGGCGTGGACGCTGTACTACCTGGGGCAGGCGCTGGAGGAGGACGGCGGGCTGGACCGGGCGGTGCGGGAGCTGGAGCGGGCCCGGACGATGTTCTCGCGGATGCGGGACGTGTACGGGCTGGCGCACGCCCGCTACCACTCGGGGCGGGTGGCGCGCGATCTGCGGGCGGCGCAGACGGGGAACCTGCGCAATTCGGGGTTCGCGCGGCAGCTGCTGGTGGACGCGCGGGCCGATTTCCGGCGGATCGGGCTGGCGCACGGGGAGGGGTGGACCTGCCTGGAGCTGGCCGTGGTGGACGCGGGGAACGGGCGGCTGCCGCAGGCGGTGGCGCTGTGCGAGGAGGCGGTGCGGCTGTTCGCCTCGTACGGGGACCGGCGCGGGGAGGACTGGGCGCGCTTCCTGCGGTGCACGCTGCTGCCGTACGCGTCGCCGGCGTCGGGCGCGGCGGAGGCCCGGGCGGAGCTGGACCGGCTGGCGCGGGGCGCGCACGGGCTGCGGGGGGACCGGCTGGAGGAGTGCGTGGAGGCGTACGGGGTGGTGCTGGGCCGGGGCGTGGACCCGGCGGAGGGCTGGCAGGCCTGGCGCCTGGGCCTGGTCCCGGACCTGCGCGCCCGCGAGGTGATGGGGGTCTCCCTGCCGACACCGCCGGTGTGAGCGGCGCTCGCCGACCTGGCCGGTGCTCGCCTCTGAGAGCAGTGCTCACCGATGTGAGCGCCGCCCACGGGAGTGGGCGTCCGCCGCCGGCGTGATCAGCGCTCGCCAAGCCGGGCAGCGCTCGCACACACGGGCAGTGCCCTCCCGGGTGAGCAGTGCTCTCCCGGGTGGGCAGCACCCTCCCACGTGAGCAGCGCTCTCCCAGGCCAGCAGCGCTCCCCCACGTGAGCGCCACTCTCCCCCCGCGGGTCCGCGCACGCACGGCTGCGCTCCGCCCCGTCGGATGCGGCGGGGCGGGCGCTCCGGTGTCGTTCGGGGTCAGGCCTTGGGGCCGTCGGCCGCCGGTGACGCCGTCGCGGCGGCCGGCTCCGGGGCCTCCTCGAAGTTCACCCGGCCCATGTGCCTGCTCATCGACTTCATCAGGCCCCACACACCGAGGGCGAGGGCCGCGAACACGATGAACCCGAGGAGCCCCGGAGTCACCTTGTTCTTGTCGAAGGTGTCGGCGGCCAGCGGAACGAGCTGGACGACTGCTGCCTGCATAGCGCTCATAGCTACGCATTCTCCCGGATGCCCGCGAAGAGGTCGGACTCGGGGAGGGAAGTGTCGACGAGCGACTTCGCCAGCTCGTACTCCTCCGTCGGCCAGACCTCCTTCTGGATCTCCATCGGGACGCGGAACCAGCCGCCGTCCGGGTCGATCTGGGTGGCGTGCGCGATGAGGGCCTTGTCACGGATCTCGAAGTAGTCCGAGCACGGCACGTGCGTGGTCAGGGTCCGCTCCTTGCGCTCGAACTCCTTCCACCGCTCCAGCCACTCGCCGTAGGGCGACTCCAGGCCGCGCGCGAGGAGCGCCTCGTGCAGCGCGATGGTGCGCGGCTTGTTGAAGCCCTGGTTGTAGTAGAGCTTCTGCGGCTGGTACGGGGTGCCGTACTCGGCCTCGGGGAACTTGTCGGTGTCGGCCGCGCCGTCGAAGGCCACCATCGTGATCTTGTGGGTCATGATGTGGTCGGGGTGCGGGTAGCCGCCGTTCTCGTCATAGGTGGTGATGACCTGCGGCTTGAACGCGCGGATCTTCTTCACCAGCTCGCCGGCGGCCTCCTCCACGTCCGCGAGGGCGAAGCAGCCCTCGGGCAGCGGCGGCAGCGGGTCGCCCTCGGGCAGGCCGGAGTCCACGTAGCCGAGCCACTCCTGCTCGACGCCCAGGATCTCGCGGGCCTCGTCCATCTCCTTGGCGCGGACCTCGTGGATGTTCTCCTCGATGTACTTGTCGCCCTGGAGCTTGGGGTTCAGCACGGAACCGCGCTCACCGCCGGTGCAGGTCACCACCAGGACGGGCACGCCCTCGGAAACGTACTTGGCCATCGTGGCCGCGCCCTTGCTCGACTCGTCGTCGGGGTGGGCGTGCACGGCCATCAGTCGAAGCTGCTCGGTCAAGACAGGATCCTCTGTGATTCGGCGCGACGGTCAACCTCTATATTGACCGAATCGGGGGACGGAAAATTCCTGGGTGCCTCACCCTCCCCAGCGAGAGGAATCGATCATGAGCACGGTGCGCGAAGGGCTCCCGGAAGGCCGTTACGGCCGGTCGGCGGACGAGCGTGCGGACCGGAAGCTCAAGGTCGTCGGGTCGGTGCTCGGGGTCGGGCTGCTGGCCGTCGTCGGCTGGATCGGCTGGGACTACGTCGGCGGGCAGAGCGTCAGCGCCGAGGTGATCAAGTTCCAGATCGTCTCGGACACAGAGGTCAAGGTGCACCTGGAGGTCCGCAAGGACGCCTCCGTCACCGGCGTCTGCACCCTCGACTCCCAGGACAAGGACCACGGCGAGGTCGGCCGCGCGGACTTCACCTTCGCGCAGAAGGACAAGCGCGTCGACGAGGTGGTCACCCTGAAGACCACGGCGCGCGCCACGATGGTCCAGCTGGTCGGCTGCCAGGCGGCGGGCACCGCCCGCTGAGTGCCGGGCCCACCAGGCCTTATCGGTCGTTCCCGCGGGCAGCGGGGTGCAATGACACACTTCATACACATCGTGTCCTCCCCCTTTTCTTCCCGAATTGTTAGGCTCGTGGTTTCGCCCGCCGCTGGCGGCTTTGTAGTCCCCTGTACCGACGAGGAGCACCCGTGACCCAGACGAGCGAGAGCGTCACCTGGCTGACCCAGGCGGCGTACGACCAGCTGAAGGCCGAGCTGGACTACCTCTCTGGTCCCGCCCGCACGGAGATCGCCACGAAGATCGCGGCTGCCCGCGAGGAGGGCGACCTCCGCGAGAACGGCGGCTACCACGCGGCCAAGGAGGAGCAGGGCAAGCAGGAGCTCCGCGTGCGCCAGCTCACCCAGCTCCTGGAGAACGCGAAGGTCGGCACCGCTCCCACGTCGGCCGAGGGCGAGGTGGCCCCGGGCATGCTCGTGACCATCGCGTTCGACGGTGACGAGGACGACACGCTGGAGTTCCTGCTGGCCTCCCGCGAGTACGCCTCCTCGGACTTCGAGACCTACTCCCCGCAGTCCCCGCTGGGCTCGGGCGTGCTGGGCAAGAAGATCGGCGAGGACGCCCAGTACGAGCTGCCGAACGGCAAGAAGGCCACGGTCAAGGTCATGGCCGTGAAGCCCTTCACCGGCTGATCCGACCCTTTACGAGGACGTACGCGCGAGCCCCCGCCGGACCGGTTCCGGCGGGGGCTCGCGCGTACGCGGCGGGGCCCCGGGGCCTCAGGCGGTGGCCGAGCGGTACTTGCGGACCGCGAGGGTGCGGAAGACCACGATGATCAGCAGCGACCACAGGACCGACGCGAGGACCGGGTGCTGCATGGGCCAGGCCGCCGGCACCGGGTAGCCCTCGGGGAGGTTGCCGAAGAGCTCGCGGGCCGCCTGGACGGTCGCGCTGAAGGGGTTCCACTCCGCGATGTGCCGCAGGAACGCCGGCATGTTCTCGGAGGGGACGAAGGCGTTCGAGATGAACGTCAGCGGGAAGAGCCAGATCAGCCCGCCCGAGGTGGCCGCCTCCGGGGTGCGCACCGAGAGGCCGATCAGGGCGCCGATCCAGGAGAAGGCGTAGCCGAGCAGGAGCAGCAGGGCGAAGCCGGCGAGGACCTTCCCGATGTTCTCGTGGGTGCGCCAGCCGACGATCAGCGCCACGACCGCCAGGACGACCACGGTCAGCGCGGTCTGGACGAGGTCGGCGAGGGTGCGGCCGGTGAGGACCGCGCCGCGGGCCATGGGCAGGGAGCGGAACCGGTCGATCAGGCCCTTGTGCATGTCGTCCGCGATGCCGGCGCCCGCGCCGGCGGTGGCGAAGGTGACGGTCTGGGCGAAGATGCCGGCCATGAGGAACTCGCGGTAGGCGGCCGGCGAGGTGCTGCCGCCGACGGCGATCGAGCCGCCGAAGACGTAGCTGAACAGCACGACGAACATGACCGGCTGGACGACCCCGAACACGATGACCTCGGGGATCCTCGACATCCTGATCAGGTTCCGGCGGGCGATGACCAGGGAGTCGCGGACGCCCTGGACGATGCCGCCGCGCGGGCGCGGGGCCGCGAGCTCCGTTCCGGAGAAGGTGGTGGTCACTTGGCCGCCCTCCTGCCGCCCCCGGCGGGTGCGGTTCCGCCGTTGCCGCCGTCGTTGCCGTTGCCGTTGCCGTTGCCGTTGCCGTCGGTCAGTTCGGCCGCGTGGCCGGTGAGGGAGATGAACACGTCGTCGAGGGTGGGGCGGCGCAGGCCGATGTCGTCGATCTCGATGCCCCGCAGGTCCAGTTCGCGGATGACCTCGGCGAGCAGCTTGGCACCGCCCTGCACGGGGACGGTGAGCTTGCGGGTGTGCTCCTCGACGGTGGTCTCGCCCCGGCCGAAGCCGGTGAGGACCTCGCGGGCGGTGGTGATGTGCTCGCGGGCGTGGACGACGACCTCGACGCGTTCGCCGCCGGTCTGGGCCTTGAGCTGGTCGGAGGTGCCGCGGGCGATGACCCTGCCGTGGTCGACGACGCAGATGTCGTGGGCGAGGCGGTCGGCCTCCTCCAGGTACTGGGTGGTCAGCAGGAGGGTGGTGCCCCCGGCGACGAGTTCCTCGATGACGTCCCACAGGGCCTGGCGGTTGCGCGGGTCGAGGCCGGTGGTGGGCTCGTCCATGAACATCACCGGCGGGCGGACGACGAGGGCGGCGGCCAGGTCGAGGCGTCTGCGCATGCCGCCGGAGTAGGTCTTGGCGGTGCGGTCGGCGGCCTCGGCGAGGTTGAAGCGCTCCAGGAGCTCGACGGCCCGGGCCTTCGCCGCCCGGCCGGTCATCTGGTAGAGCTGGCCGACCATCTGAAGGTTCTCGCGGCCGGTGAGGTACTCGTCGACGGCGGCGAACTGGCCGGAGAGGCCTATGGAGCGGCGGACCTCGTTGGGGTGCTTGAGGACGTCGATCCCGGCGACGACGGCCCGGCCGCTGTCGGGCTGGAGGAGGGTGGTCAGGACGCGCACGGTCGTGGTCTTGCCCGCGCCGTTCGGGCCGAGCAGGCCCAGCACGGTTCCCTCGGGGACGTCGAGGTCCACGCCGTCCAGTGCCCGTACGTCGCCGAAGGTCTTGACCAGGGCTTCGGCGTATATGGCGCCCGGCATACGGATTCTCCCAGCGATCGGTCAGTCGAATCGGGGCATTACCAATCAATCCAGTCAAATCCTAGGTGTGCCGGGCGGCACCCGCCCGGCGCGACCCCTCAGCCCGTCACCCGGTACCCCGCGCCGTGCAGGGTGCGGGCCACCTCCTTGCAGTGCTCGGGCCCCTTGGTCTCCAGGTGCAGCTCCACCTCCACCTCCGTGAGCCCCAGGCGCGGGTCGGTCCGTACGTGGCTGACGTCCAGCACGTTCGCGTCCACCGTCGACAGCACGCCCAGCAGCCCCGCCAGGGCCCCGGGCGCGTCCGCCACCCGCAGCCGCAGGGACAGGTAGCGGCCGGCCGCGGCCATGCCGTGCCGCAGGATCCGCTGGAGCAGCAGCGGGTCCACGTTCCCGCCGGACAGGACGGCCACCACGGGCCCGCCCGCGTACCGCTCGGGCTCGCTCAGCAGCGCCGCCACCGTGGCGCAGCCGGCCGGCTCGACGACCAGCTTGGCCCGCTCCAGGCACAGCAGCAGGGCGCTGGACAGGGCGTCCTCGGACACCGTCCGCACGTCGTCCAGCAGTTCGCCGATGATCGCGAACGGGACGTCGCCGGGCCGGCCCACCTTGATGCCGTCGGCCATCGTGACCGGCCGGTCGACGGACACCGGGTGGCCGACCTGGAGGGAGGGCGGGTACGCGGCCGCGCCCGCCGCCTGCACGCCGATCACCTTCACGTCCGGGCGCAGCGCCTTGACCGCCACCGCGATGCCCGCCGCCAGCCCGCCGCCGCCGACCCCGACGAGGATCGTGCGCACCTCGGGGCACTGCTCCAGGATCTCCAGGCCGACGGTGCCCTGGCCGGCGATGATGTCGCGGTGGTCGAAGGGGTGGATGAACACCGCCCCCGTCCGGTCCGCGTGCTCCTGGGCGGCGGCCAGGGTCTCGTCGACGACCTGCCCCTCCAGCCGCACCTCGGCCCCGTACTCCTGGGTCGCGGCCACCTTGGGCAGCGGCGCGCCGACGGGCATGAACACGGTGGAGCGGACCCCGAGCAGGGAGGAGGCGAGCGCCACGCCCTGGGCGTGGTTGCCGGCGCTCGCGGCGACGACCCCGGCCGCGCGCTGTTCGGGGCGCAGGCCCGCGATGCGCACGTACGCGCCGCGCAGCTTGAAGGAGCCGGTGCGCTGGAGGTTCTCGCACTTGAGGTGGACCGGGGCGCCCACGAGGGACGTCAGGTACCGGCTGCCCTCCATCGCGGTCACCCGGGACACCCCGGACAGCATCTTCTGAGCCCCCCGGACGTCGTCGAGGATGACCTGCGGGACGGGCTGCACGCGGTAGTTCATGCGGCCAGTCTCGCAGCCCGCGGGGGCCGCGGCTCAGGGATGGACCGGGGGTCCGCGCGCTCTCCAACGGACTCCGGGCGGGGGGCGAGATCTCGCCATGCGGAACGCTCCGGGGGCGGTCGCGCCGACGGGGCGTATCAGTTGTCAAACGCGGCGTACGAGCCGCCGCAGGGCCGCGTACTCTGTCCCCCATCCTTGTCGGCCCCACGCGAAGAGAGCCACGGCCATGCCCTCCATCCCGGCCAGTTCCGACCTGCCCACGGCGGCCGAAGCGCCCGCCGGATCCGGACTCCTCGACACGCTCCAGCACGAGGTGGCCGTCTTCGCCCGCCGGGCCGAGCAGACCCGCCTCGGCGGGGTCGGCCAGGCCCGCAACTCCATGGACCGCGCCGCCTACCTGCTGCTGAACCGCCTCGACCTCGAAGGCCCGATGGGCGTCAAGGCGCTCGCCGGCGGCATGGGCATCGACTCCTCCACTGTGACCCGGCAGGTGGCCCCGCTGGTCGACGGCGGTCTGGTCAAGCGCACCTCGCACCCCGAGGACGGCCGGGCCGTGGTCCTCGCGCTGTCCCCGCGCGGGCTGGCGCGGCTGGAGGAGGTCCGCTCCTCGCGGCGCGAGCTGATGGCCCGGGTGACCGAGGGCTGGGCGGAGGAGGAGCGCGAGGTGTTCACGGCGCTGCTGACCCGCTTCAACGGTTCGCTGTCGGAGCTGATGGCCGCCGCCTCCGAGGGCGGCCCCGCCTCCTGACCCGGCCCCGGATCCCGCCGCGTCCGACCCCTTGACCGGGGTGGTGCAGCAGGCCGCACCATGTGTGCTGTGGACCGGCGGGCTGGGCGGGACCCGGAGTTCGAGGCCTTCGTCGCGGGCGCGGCGGGGCGGCTCCTGCACGTCGCGGTGCTGCTGACGGCCGAGCACCCGGCGTCGGCGTACGCCGCGCACCGGCTCCTCGCCGGCGCGCTGGCCCGTACGTACGCGCACTGGGAGCGGCTGCGCGGGGACGACCCGTACGACCACACCCGCCAGGAGGTCTGCGCCGCGTACGCGCGCACCGCGCGGCGGCTGCCCGCCGGGACGGGGATCCTGGCGCCGCTGAGCCCGGCGCAGCGGCTGGTGCTGGTGATGCGGGTCTACGAGGGCGTCGCCGAGGAGGTCACGGCCGCACAGCTGGGGCTGGCGCCGGAGCGGGTCGAGGCCCTGCGCAACCGGGCGGTGGCCGCCCTGCGCGAGGCGGTGCGTCCGGCGGCGGAGGCGGGGGCCGCATGAGCCCGTACGACCGTAAGGAAGCCCAGGTCAGACAGTTGCTGGAGGGGCCGCACCCGGCGGTGCCGGCCGGTCTCGCGGCGGCGGCCGCGGCCCGTGGCCGGCGGCTGCTGCGCCGGCGCCGCGCCCTGCGCCGGTTCGGGTGGGCGGTGCTGTGGGCGGCAGCGGCCGCCTTCACGGTGTGGGCGGCGCTGAGGCACCCGTGGGCGACGCCGCCCAGTCACCTCTCGCCGCCCCTGGAGGGCTGGTAGCCGTTCCAGGGGCGGCGGGGACCGCCAGGCGGTCTCTTCAGGATCCTGCCTAGCCCAGGGCCTGGGTGAGGTCCGCGATGAGGTCGTCGGCGTTCTCGATGCCGACGGACAGGCGGATCAGGTCCGCCGGGACCTCCAGGGCCGAGCCGGCCACCGAGGCGTGGGTCATGCGGCCCGGGTGCTCGATGAGGGACTCGACGCCGCCGAGGGACTCGGCCAGCGTGAAGATCCGGGTGCGGCCGCAGACCGCGACGGCCTCCTCCTCGCCGCCGGCGACCTGGAAGGAGATCATGCCGCCGAAGTTGCGCATCTGCTTGGCGGCGACCTCGTGGCCCGGGTGCTCGGGCAGGCCCGGGTAGAGGACCTTGGTGACCTTCGGGTGGCGCTGGAGCACCTCGACGATCTTCTCGGCGTTCTCCGCGTGCCGGTCCATGCGCACCGCGAGGGTCTTGATGCCGCGCAGCACGACCCAGGAGTCGAACGGTCCGGCGACCGCGCCCATGGCGTTCTGGTGGTAGGCGAGCTCCTCGCCGAGGGCCTCGTCGGCGGTGACCAGGGCGCCGCCGACGACGTCGGAGTGGCCGCCCATGTACTTGGTCAGCGAGTGCACGACCACGTCGGCGCCGAGCGCGAGGGGCTGCTGGAGGTAGGGCGAGGCGAACGTGTTGTCGACGACGAGCCTGGCGCCGGCCGTGCGGGCGATGTCCGCGACCACCGCGATGTCGGTGATGCCCAGCAGCGGGTTCGAGGGGGTCTCGACCCAGATCAGCTTGGTCTTCGGGGTGAGGGCGGCGCGCACGGAGGCGGCGTCGGAGGTGTCGGCGACCGACCACTCCACGCCCCAGCGGGAGACGACCTTCGCGAAGAGGCGGAAGGTGCCGCCGTAGGCGTCGTTGGGGATGACCACGTGGTCGCCCGGGGAGAGCAGCGTGCGCAGCAGGCAGTCCTCGGCGGCGAGCCCGGACGCGAAGGCGAGGCCGCGCCGGCCGCCTTCGAGCGCGGCGAGGTTCTCCTCCAGCGCGGTGCGGGTGGGGTTGCCGCTGCGGCTGTACTCGTAGCCGCCGCGCAGCCCGCCGACGCCGTCCTGCTTGTAGGTGGACACCTGGTAGATCGGGGGGACGACCGCACCGGTCTGCGGGTCCGCCGTGTTGCCCGCGTGGATCGCGCGGGTCTCGAAGCTCTGGTGCTCGTGGCTGTCGTCGCTCATGGGCAGATGCTATGCCCCGCGCGCGGATCGTTCCTCCCCTGCCCTGACGCGCCGTCGACCCGGCGCTGACCGGGCGCTGACCTGGCCGGCGAGGGGACGGGGCCGGGTACGCATTCGCGTTCGGCCCGCCGGGTCTGGTTCGCTGGGAGGCATGCAGATGATGTGGGTCCTGATGATGCTGGTGCTGGCCGGCCTCATGATCTATCGGTTCGTACGGGTCCGGCGCGGCGGCGGCCTGCGCATGGTCTCGCCCGGCAGTCCCGACGCCGCCGACCCCGCGGACTACGGGTTCGCACGGCAGGAGGAGCTGGACGTCCGGGTGCCCGGACCCGACCGGGACCTGATGGACGCTCTGGGCAACGTCCAGCGCACCGGCGGCTGGCAGGCCGCCTCCGCCCTGCTCGCCGGCACCCCGAAGGACGGGGAGCGGCGCTGGCAGCGGGTGCAGGCCTTCGGCGGGGCGGCCGCGCTGGACCTCGTCCAGCGTCCCGGGGCGGGTGCGCCGTGGCTGAAGGCCTGGCGGCTGGAGGCGGAGAAGGACGCGGGCGGCGCGCAGGTGCACGCCGAGCTGCTGGTGCAGCAGGCGTGGCGGTCCTCGGGCGGAGTGGGCTCGCAGGACCACCGGATCATGCTGGAGGAGGCGCGCGAGGCCTGCCGCAGGGCTTCGCTGCTGGCGCCCGGCGACCCGGTGCCGTTCATCACGGAGCTGGCGGTCGCGCGCGGGCTCGGCTACACGGAGGCGGAGTTCGACGCCCTGTGGGCCAAGGTCATCGACGTGGCGCCCGGACACATGGGGGCGCACCTGGCGGCCCTGCACTACTGGTGCGGGAAGTGGCACGGCTCCCGGGAGCAGGCGGCCGCCTTCGCGGAGGCCGCCGCGGCCCGCGCCCCGCACGGGTCGCTGCTGGCGGCGCTGCCGCTGTTCTCCGTGTACGAGAACCTGCCCGACCAGGTCATGGTCAGCGACTTCGGCCGGACCGCGGTCGTCTCCCGGGCGGTCGAGGGCGCCCTGTTCGCGGTGCAGCAGGCCTGGGCGGACGATCCGATGCTGGCGCACGTACGGCACCTGCTGCTGTGGTTCCTGGTGCGGACGGAGCGCTGGGCGGAGGCGATGGAGCAGGTACGGCACGTGGACGGCTACGTGGGCGCGCTGCCGTGGTCGGCGACCGAGGACCCGGCCGCGCAGTACGCCGTGTACCGGGCGCTGGCGGTGGCCGGCTACGAGGCCAACGGCGGCTCCCCGGCGACGCTGCCGCACTGACCTGCGACGGAAGCGGGGGGTACCCACGGGTACCCCCCGCTTCTCGTTGTCCGACCCGGGACGTAAGGTGCGCGTAAACATCGCACCAAGTGCGCGTCAAAACCGCACCATCCCGTGGGGGGATCCCGTCCATATGGGCGCTTCGCTGCGCGCTCTGCGCGCCCTCGTCCTGCTCGCAGGCTTCTACCTGCTCGGCCTCATCCTGCTCGCCGTCCTCGGACTCGCCGACTGGGCCGCCGCCGCCTGGCTGAACGGCGCACTCGCCGGCAAGATCGTCATCGGCACCCTCGTCCTCGCCGTCCCGATCGTGCGCGGCATGTTCATGCTCCGCACCCCCAAGGCGGACCCGCTGCCCGGCGTCCGCGTCGCCGAGGCGCAGGAGCCCGCCCTGTGGGCGGCCGTCCGCGAGATCGCCGAGCAGGTCGGCACCCGCGCCCCGGACGAGATCCTGCTGATCGACGAGGTCAACGCCGCCGTCTCCGAGGACGCGAGGCTCCTCGGCCTGCGCTCCGGCACCCGCCGCCTCTACCTCGGCCTGCCCCTGATGACCGGCCTGGACGAGATGCAGCTGCGCGCCGTCCTGGCCCACGAGATGGGCCACTACGCCAACCTCGACACCCGCCTCACCCCGCTCATCGCCCGCGGCCGCGCCCAGCTGATGCGCACCATCGGCCACTTCCACGACCGCGCGGACAACACCGAGGCCAAGGAGCGCGCCAAGCAGGAGAAGCGCGCCGAGAAGCGGATCGCCAAGGGCAAGAAGGCCAAGGAGATCGACACCGACGGCGCGGGCATCTCGTACCGCGCCATGGCGAAGATCTACACCGGGTACGCCCACTTCTACATGCGCGCCACCCTCTCCTCCTCGCGCCGCCAGGAACTCGCCGCCGACCTCGCCTCGGTCCGCGTCGCCGGCCGCGACTCCGCCGCCTCCGCGCTGCGCGAGCTGAACGCCCTCGACTCGGCGCACGGCTTCTACATGCGCTCGTACGCCACCCTCGGCGTCGGCGCCGGCCTGCTGCCGGGCCCCGGCCAGGTCTTCGGCGGGCTGCGCCACCTCCTCGACGCCCGGTCCGCCGAGCTGGAGGAGATGCGCCGCGAGCTGTCCACCGAGCCCGCCTCCCCGTACGACTCCCACCCGGCCCTCGCCGAGCGCGTGGCCCGCATCGAGGCCCTGCCCGACGACGGCCGCACCGGCCAGGCGGCCCGCCCGTCCCTGGAGCTGCTCTCCTCCCCGCAGGAGGCGCTGGCCGCGCTGGAGCAGGCCGTCCTCACCCCCGAGGCCCTCGCGCTCACCCGCGTGGACTGGGACGAGCTCGTCCACCGGTCGATGACCACCTACGTCGGCCGGGGCGCCGAGGAGGTCCGCGAGGCCCTCACCGCCGAGGGCGCCGGCCCCGGCCTGGACGCCCTGCTCGACGCCATCGACGCCGACCCGGCGGTGCGCTGGCGGATCGCCGAGCGGTTCCCCAGGTCCGACGAGGCCCGGGCCGCGACCGGCCGCACCGCCCGCGAGTTCGCCCGCCCGGTCGTCCGGCGCGCCCTCGAACGGCTGGTCACCGTCGAACTGCTCGCCCGCGGCGCCGCCCGCTGGGAGCTGTCCTGGTCGGACTCGGCCGCCCTGTCCTACCCCGTTCCCGGTTTCGAGGACGAGCTCGGCCCCGCCCTGGACGCGGCCGTCGCCGACCTGCCCGACACCGGACTCCTGCGGAAGCTGGTGCTCGCCCCGTGACCGTCGTACTCGCCGTCATCGGCGTCCTGCTGCTGGCCGTCGTCTGCTGGGTGCTGCGCGGGGTGTTTCTCATCCGCAAGGCCAAACGGCTCGAAGCCGAGATCGGCGTCCTGGACGCCCGGGCCGAGGCCGGCCGCGCCGACGAGAGCGCCCGCAAGGCGGCCGCGGCCGCCGCGCAGGGCTTCGTCGCGGAGGACCGCCTCGACACCGACCACCCGGCGCCGGTCCCGGCCGGGCGCCTCGCCGTCCTCGAAGCCGCCCGCTCCGGCGACTGGGAGGCCGCCGCGGCCTACGCCGAGGCCGCCGGCGAGGACTGGCAGGAGCGGCTGGAGCGGGTGCGCGCCCTGGCCGAGGCCGCCGCGGAGGACGACGCCTGGCTGCTGGCCTGGCGCGCGGCCCGGCCCGCGGACCCCACCGCGGCGCTGGTCAACGCCGACACCAGCGTCATGGTGGCCTGGAACGTGCGCGGCAGCCAGTCCGGCGCCGGCACCACGCAGGAGCAGTTCCGCCTCTTCCGCGAGCTGCTCACCAGGGCGCGGAACGACGCGCACGAGGCCCAGCGGCTGGCCGGTCCCGCGGACCCCTCCCCGTACGTGGTCGAGCAGGCCATCGCCATGGGCCTGGGCTACTCGCACGAGGAGTACCGGGAGCTGTGGGAGCGGATCACCGGACGCGCCCCGCGCGTGCTGTGGTCGCACGTCGCGGGCCTGCAGTACTGGTGCGCGAAGTGGCGGGGCTCGCACGAGCTGGCCATGGAGTACGCCCGCGCGTCGGCGGCCGCCGGCAAGCCGGGCGACCTGCTGACCCTGCTCCCGCTCCTGGCCTACTTCGAGCAGGAGGAGTGGGAGGACGACCTCCTGCCGGAGACGTACTACAAGGAGCCGGAGATCGTCGCCGCCGTGGACGCGGCCCTCGCGGACCTGGCCGCCGCCGGCGACGCGCACCCCGGCACCCCGCGGATGCGGCACATGCTGGCCTACCTGCTGTTCTGGCAGGACCGTGACGCGGAGGCGGTCGAGCAGTTCCGGCACGTCGACGGGTACATCGGCGCCGTGCCGTGGACGTACGCCGGGGAGCCGAAGCGGCGCTACCTGTACGCCCGTGACTGGGCGGTGGACGTGACGTCACCGGACGCGTGACCGCCGGGGCGGGCGGGGCTTCCCGGGGGAGGGCGGGGATCCGCCCCCGGGAATCCCCGCCCTTCCCCGGCCGTTGTCCCTCCCACAAGGAGGGAATTCCATGTTCTCGTACCGCCGCACGCCCGAGCTGCCCACCCGCGAGGAGGCCCTGAGGGGCCGCGCCGAAGCGCAGTTCTCCCTGCCCGAACGCCACACGGTCCTCGGCAACCCGCTGGCCGGCCCCTACCCGGAGGGCCTGGAGGTCGCCGACTTCGGCCTGGGCTGCTTCTGGGGCGCGGAGCGCAAGTTCTGGCAGACCCCCGGGGTGTGGACCACCCTGGCCGGCTACCAGGGCGGCTACACGGAGAACCCGTCGTACGACGAGGTCTGCTCGGGCCAGACCGGCCACACGGAGGTCGTCCGCGTGGTCTTCGACCCCGCCGTCGTCTCCTACGAGACCCTGCTGAAGCTCTTCTGGGAGTCCCACGACCCCACCCAGGGCTTCCGCCAGGGCAACGACGTGGGCACCCAGTACCGCTCGGCGGTCTACACCCACTCCCCCGCCCACCAGAAGACCGCCGAGGCCTCCCGCGACGCCTACCAGCGCGTCCTGACGTCCTCGGGCTACGGCACGATCACCACGGCCGTCCTCCCGGCGCAGCCCCGCCCCTTCTGGCCGGCGGAGCCGTACCACCAGCAGTACCTCGACAAGAACCCCGGCGGCTACTGCGGCATCGGCGGCACGGGCGTCTCCTGCCCGATCGGCGTGGCCCCGGCACCGGGGGCGTAGCCCGCCCGGGCTTGACCTTGTCACCGGCGGCAGGGTTGTTCGCTGTCGCCATGGACATCGACAAGAGCAGCAGCGGTCCGCGCGTCGTCCTCGTCACGGGCGCCGGGACCGGGATCGGGCGGGCCGTCGCGCGGGGGTTCGCCGCCGGCGGGGATCTGGTGGTCGCCGTCGGGCGGCGGGAGGGGCCGCTGGCGGAGACGGCCGACGGGGTTCCGGGGATCCGGGTGCTGGCCGGGGACGTCACCGGCGCCGGGGAGCCCGAGCGGATCGTCCGTGAGGTGCTCCGGGCGTACGGGCGGCTCGACGTGCTCGTCAACAACGCCGGGATCGTGCGCGCCGGCGCCCTCGGCGCGGTGGCCGCCGGCGACGTCGCGCGGCAGCTGGAGGTCAACCTCGTGGCGCCGGTCCTGCTCACCCAGGCCGCGCTGCCCGCGCTCACGGCGTCCGGGGCGGGGGTCGTCGTCAACGTGAGCACGGCCGTGGGGCTGCGGGCGTGGCCCGGGGCGTCCGTCTACGCCGCCACGAAGGCCGCCCTGGACACCCTCACCCGCAGCTGGGCCGTGGAACTCGCACCGCGCGGCGTCCGGGTCGTCGCCGTGGCGCCGGGCGCGGTGGACACGCCGATCGGCGAGCACCAGGGGCTGAGCCCCGAGCGGGCCGCCGGGGTACGGGCCTGGCAGGTGGCGCACACCCCGCTGGGGCGGATCGGGCGGCCCGAGGAGATCGCCTGGGCGGTGCGCCGGCTCGCGGACCCGGCCGCCTCCTTCCTCACCGGCGTCGTGGTCCCGGTCGACGGGGGCGCGTCGGTGGCCTGAGACCATGGCCGGATGCTGATAGGGGAACTGGCCGCGGCCACCTCCACGAGCGCCCGCGCCCTGCGCCACTACGAGGGCGCCGGGCTGCTCTCCTCCGAGCGGGCGCCGAACGGCTACCGGGTCTACGGAGCGGGTGCCGTCACCCGCGTCCGCAACATCCGGACCCTGCTCGACGCGGGGCTCACCCTGGACGACGTGCGCGTCTTCCTGTCATGCCTGGACGGCGACGTCGCCGCCGGGCCGCCCTCCCCCGAGGGGCTGGCGGTGGCCCGGCGGCGGCTCGCCGTCCTGGAGGCCCGCATCGCCGCGCAGACGGCCGCGCGCGACCGGCTGCGCGGGGCGCTGGAGAAGGCCGACCCCGCCGCCGGTCAGATCGTCGAGGCGTCGATCACGAAGCGGTAGCGGACGTCGCTCGACAGGACGCGTTCGTACGCCTCGTTGATCCGGTCCGCGGCGATCACCTCGATCTCCGAGCCCAGCCCGTGCGCGGCGCAGAAGTCGAGCATCTCCTGGGTCTCGGCGATGCCGCCGATCATCGAGCCCGCCAGGGTCTTGTTGCCGCCGATGACCGAGAACAGGTTCAGCTCCACCGGCTCCTCCGGGGCGCCGACGTTCACCAGCGCGCCGCCGACCCGCAGCAGGGACAGGTAGCGGTCGAGGCCGAGCGGGGCCGAGACGGTCGACACGATCAGGTCGAAGCGGCCCCGCAGCTCCTGGAACGTGGCCTCGTCGGCGGTCGCGTGGTAGTGGTCGGCGCCCAGCCGCAGGCCGTCGTCCTTCTTGCGCAGGGACTGCGACAGGACGGTCACCTCCGCGCCCAGCGCGTGCGCGATCTTCACGCCCATGTGCCCGAGGCCGCCCAGCCCGACGACCGCGACCTTCTTGCCCGGGCCGGCGCCCCAGCGCTTCAGCGGGGAGTACAGGGTGATGCCGGCGCACAGCAGCGGCGCCGCGACGTCGAGGGCGAGGCCCTCGGGGATGCGGACGGCGTAGTTCTCGTCGACGACCAGGTGCGTGGAGTAGCCGCCGTACGTCGGCTCGCCATTCCGGTCGAGGGCGTTGTACGTGCCGGTCATCCCCTGCACGCAGTGCTGCTCCTGCCCGGCCAGGCAGTACTCGCACGCGCGGCAGCTGTCGACCATGCAGCCGACGCCGACCCGGTCGCCGACGGCGAACCGCGTGACGCCCGCACCGGCCTCGGTGACCACGCCCGCGATCTCGTGGCCCGGGACCATGGGGAAGATGCCCTCGCCCCAGCCGTCGCGGGCCTGGTGGATGTCGGAGTGGCAGATGCCGGCGTACTTGATCTCGATGAGGACGTCGTGCTCGCCGACCGGCCGGCGCGGCACGGTCGTGCGCTCCAGCGGGGCCTTGGGGGCGGGGGCGGCGTAGGCGGCTGCCTGGGTGACGGACATGGGTGCTCTCCTCGGACGAACGAGGACGCCGGCGGCCGGGAAGAGCCGGCCGGGGCGTCCGTAACGCGATGCCACCACCATGCCTCCGCCCGCCCGCGCCACCCAGCCCCCTGTTGAGGGTAGGACTGGCGGACCTACCCCTGAGGGGGTCAGGCTGAGCCCCGCGCCGGGCCGCGGCGGCGCGGATACTTGCGCTATGGACCAGCACCTCGACCAACGAGCCGAACTGGGCGACTTCCTGCGTGCCTGCCGCGCCCGGCTGCGCCCCGAGGACGTGGGCCTGCCCGACTACGGGCGCCGCCGGGTCCCGGGGCTGCGCCGGGAGGAGCTGGCACAGCTGGCCGGGGTGTCGGTGGCGTACTACACGCGCCTGGAGCAGGGCCACGGCCACAACGTGTCGGCGGAGGTCCTGGACGCCGTCGCGCGGGCGCTGCGGCTGGGCGACACGGAGGCGGCGCACCTGAACCACCTGGCGAGCCCCCGCACCCGCGGCCGCGGCCGCTCCCGGCGCCCCCAGCAGGTCCGCCCGGAGCTGCGCACGCTGCTGGACGCCATGGAGGGCGTACCGGCGTACCTGGTCGGGCGGCGCCAGGACGTGATCGGCTGGAACCGGCTGGCGGCGGCCGTCTTCGGTGACTTCGGCGCGCACCCGGCGGCGGAGCGGAACCTGGTCCGGCTGGTGTTCCTGGACCCGGCGACGGCGGAGCTGTACGCGGACTGGGAGTGCCGGGCCTGCGAGGTGGTCAGCAACCTGCGGCTCTACGCCGGCCAGCACCCCGACGACGAGCAGCTGACGGCGCTGGTCGGGGAGCTGTCGGTGAAGAACGAGGAGTTCCGCCGGCTGTGGGCGGCACACACGGTGGCCGACAAGACGCACGGGGTGAAGCGGCTGCGGCACCCGCTGGTCGGCGAGCTGGAGCTGGCCTTCGAGACGCTGACCCTGCCGGACGACCCGGCGCAGTTCCTCGTCACCTTCCACCCGGAGCCGGGCTCCCCGTCGGCGGACGCCCTGCGCCTGCTGTCCTCGTGGACGGCGCCGCCGGCGGCTCCGCCGTCCGCCCCGGCGCCGGCGCCGGCGCCGGCGGAGGAGCGCGCCTGAGAACGCCGAACGGCGGGAAGTCCCCGGGGACTTCCCGCCGTTCGGCGTTCAGGCGTCACATCGGACGCACGTCACGTCGGGCGCACGTCAGGCGGACGGACCGGCCTTCCACTCCGCCCAGCTCATGTTCCAGCCGTTCAGGCCGTTGTCCGGCTTGATGGTCTTGTCCGGGGAGTTCACCACGGTGACCACGTCGCCGATGAGCGAGTTCTCGAAGAACCACGAACCGGCGGTGTCCGGGTCGTTGGCGCCCTTGGCGTCGTTCAGGCCGACACAGCCGTGGCTGGTGTTCACGCTGCCGAAGATCGAGTCGGCACCCCAGTAGTTGCCGTGGATGAACGTGCCCGACGTGGACAGCCGCATCGCGTGCGGGACGTCCTTGATGTCGTACTCGCCCTTGCCCTCGCTGTTCTTGAAGCCCACGGTGGAACCGTCCATCCGGGTCTCCTTGAACTTCTCGGAGATCACCATCTGACCGTTGTAGGTCGGGTTCTCCGGGGAGCCCGCCGAGATCGGGATGGTCTTGAGGACCTGCCCGTCGCGGGTGACCGTCATCTTCTTGGTCTTCGTGTCGACCGTGGAGACCTGGCTCCGGCCGATCTTGAAGGTGACGGTCTTGTTCTGCACGCCCATGACGCCGGGGGCGCCCTGGACGCCCTGGAGCGCCAGCTTCAGGGTCACCGTGGAGTTGGCCTGCCAGTACTGCTCCGGACGGAAGTCCAGGCGCTGGTTGCCGAACCAGTGGCCGACGACCTCCTGGCCGCTGCTGGAGGTGACCGTGATGCCCGCCTGGACGGCCTTCATGTCCTTGATGGGCTTGTTGAAGTTGATCGAGACCGGCATGCCCACGCCGACGGTCTGGCCCTCTTCCGGCGTGTAGTCGCCGATGAAGCTGTTCTCGGGCGACAGCGTGGTGAAGGAGGAGTTCTCGTGCGCCTCGCGCCCGGAATCGTCCTTCGCGGTCGCCGCGAGCGCGTACTTCGTGGAGCGCTTCAGGGCCGCGTCCGGCTTCCAGCTCTTGCCGTCGGCCGCGATCTTGCCCGCCACCGCGGCGCCGTCCGAGCTCTTCAACTCGACCTTGGTGAGCGTACCGTCGCTGACGGTGACGTTCGTCCCGTCGTTCGTCGGTATGTTGCTGGAACCGTCCTTCGGCGTGATCGCTATCTTCGCCTTGGAAGCGTCCTTCGCCGCCGCCGCGTCGACATCGGCCTGCGACTTGCCCGTGTCCCCGCCCTGAGACTTGTCGGCACCCCCGTCATTGCAGGCCGAAAGCATCAGTACGCCACCGAGCACGGCGGACACGGCCACCAGGGACCGTCGCCGCCGCTTGCTGTACGTCCTCACACGTCACTCCATCGTTGCCGGAAACCCCGAGGCTGCATTCCCGGGATCGGGCCGGGCAGGGGGCATCAACCCCCTGCACGTCCTGACAACGCGTTAACGACGCGGTTCGGTTCCACACTCCGTTCGAATGTGTGCAACCCCACGGTCAGGCGTTGTCGGCCTCTCCTTCGAAGACCCCATCTTCCTCGTCCAGGTCCCACTCCAGGGACTCGGGGTCGTATTCGACGGGTTCGCTGCTCCAGGAGGCCTGCGCCAGCTCCACGCCGGCGAGCTCCGCGACCAGGTCAGTGGGGTCGACGAGGTAGGCGAGGGCCTCCGACTCGTCTTCCCGCACGGCCGACTCGGCGTGCCCGCGCTCCTCGTCCGGCATGAACTCGTCGGCCTTGATGTGGGCGAGGGCGGCGCCGATGAGGGCGTCGGAATCCGACACCTCAAGCACCAAATCCACCCGAAGCCGGACGTAACGTGATGTCTCAGAAGGGTTCATACGACGGAGAGTAAGCCCGCGACAGCCTCGACTTTCCCGCGACCCGCCCCTTTCACTAGCATCTGCGCACACGGCCAATTCGCTGCTTCCGCAAGGGGGATCGCACCGTGTCCGCACCTCGACCGCTGCTCACCGCTCTCGGAGCGACCACCCTCCTCGCCGCCCTCTGGTTCGTCCCGTCGGCGAACGCCACCGCGCCGCAGCCCCAGGCCTCCTCCGGAGCCCCGGCCGCCGCCAACACGGGCACCGTCACGGGCGACGGCACCGGTGACGGCACCATCGCCCCGGAACAACGCCCCGCGACGGTCACGGTCCTCTCCCTGGCCGACACGGGCAGCGTCGACACCACCCCGTACGTCCTGGGCGGCACCCTGTGCCTGGGCCTGGGCGCGGGCTTCGTCGCGTTCTCGGTCCGCAGGTCCCGGATGGGGTAGGCCCCGCCCGCCGACGCCGAAGGCCGCGCCCCCGGGGGATCCCCGGGGGCGCGGCCTTCACGGTCGCGGGGTCGCGGCGCGCTTACGCCAGCGGACCCGTCACCGGCTCCACCGCCGCCACCAGGCCGCCCGCGCGGACGAAGGCGTCGGCCGCCGCGAGGTCGGGGGCCAGGAAGCGGTCCGGGCCGGGGCCCTCGACGCCCGCCGCGCGGGCCGCCGCGACGGCGGCCTGGCTGGCCGGGGCCGGGGTGAGGCCGTGGCGCAGCTCCAGGGCGCGGGTGGCCGCGTACAGCTCGATGGCGATGATGCGCGTCAGGTTGTCGACGGCGGTGCGCAGCTTGCGCGCGGCCGACCAGCCCATGGAGACGTGGTCCTCCTGCATGGCGGAGGAGGGGATGGAGTCGGCCGAGGCCGGCACGGCGAGCCGCTTCATCTCGCTGACCAGGGCGGCCTGCGTGTACTGGGCGATCATCAGGCCGGAGTCGACGCCGGCGTCGTCCGCGAGGAACGGCGGCAGGCCGTGGCTGCGGTTCTTGTCGAGGAGCCGGTCGGTGCGGCGCTCGGCGATCGAGCCGAGGTCCGCGGCCGCGATGGCCAGGAAGTCCAGGACGTAGGCCACGGGCGCGCCGTGGAAGTTGCCGTTGGACTCGACGCGGCCGTCGGGCAGGACGACCGGATTGTCGACGGCGGAGGCCAGCTCGCGGGAGGCGACGAGGGCGGCGTGCGCCATGGTGTCGCGGCCGGCGCCGGCGACCTGCGGGGCGCAGCGCACGGAGTAGGCGTCCTGCACGCGCGGCGCGGACTCCTCCTGGAAGTGCCCGGTGAGCCCGGAGCCCTTCAGGACGGCGGCCATGTTGGCGGCCGCGGCGCCCTGGCCGGGGTGGGGGCGGATGGCGTGCAGTTCGGGGGCGAGGACCTTCTCGCTGCCGAGCAGCGCCTCCAGGGTGAGGGCGGCGGTGATGTCGGCGGAGGTGTAGAGCATCCGCAGGTCGGCGAGGGCCATCACGAGCATGCCGAGCATGCCGTCGGTGCCGTTGAGGAGGGCGAGGCCCTCCTTCTCGCGGAGTTCGACGGGCTCGATGCCGTGCTCGGCGAGGAGTTCGCCGGCCGGGCGGACGACGCCGTCGGGGCCCTCGGCGTCGCCTTCGCCCATCAGCGCGAGGGCGCAGTGGGAGAGGGGCGCGAGGTCGCCGGAGCAGCCGAGGGAGCCGTACTCGTGGACGACGGGGGTGATGCCGGCGTTGAGCACGTCGGCCATGGTCTGGGCGACGGAGGGCCGTACGCCGGTGTGCCCGGAGGCCACCGTCTTCAGGCGCAGGAACATCAGGGCGCGGACGACCTCGCGCTCGACGCGCGGGCCCATGCCGGCGGCGTGCGAGCGGACGATGTTGCGCTGGAGCTGCGCGCGCAGCTCGGGGCTGATGTGCCGGGAGGCGAGGGCGCCGAAGCCGGTCGAGACGCCGTACACGGGCTCGGGCTTGGCGGCGAGCGCGTCGACGATCTCGCGGGCGCGGCCGAGGGCTTCGAGCGCCTCGCCGGACAGCTCGATCCGCGCGTTGCCTCGGGCGACGGCGATGACGTCCTCGGCGGTGGTCCCGGAGGTCCCCACCACGACAGTGTGCATATCCATATTCAGCACCCTACGGACTGAATCCCTTCATGTCACTAGCTGAGAATGTCACGATCGGGTCCGCCGGTTACCCCTTACGGATCAACCCCTCGGGCCACACCCGCCCCGCCCCCGCCCCTGCCGTCGCCCCCACCGTCGCCCCTACTGCCGCCCCCGGAACCGCCGCCGCTCGCCCGGCGCCTCGCGGGCCGCGGCGTCGGCCAGCCGCACCACCGCCGTGTCCCGGCCCGCGACCACCGGGCCCGCCGACCGGGCCGCCTTCGCCTTGTACTGCGCGGCGTCGGCGAGCCGGAACAGCCGCCGGGAGGACTTCACCGGTCCGATCGGGTCCCCGGTGGAGGCCACCCCGCAGGCCACCCCCTCCCCCAGCTCCAGCGCGGCGGCCCGTACGCACACCTCCTCGGTGACCCGCACCACCTCGTCCGCCGACGGGCCGACGCCGACCAGGCAGAACTCGTCCCCGCCCAGCCGTGCGACGAGCGCGCCCGGGAGCATGGCCCCGCACAGGCTCAGCACCGAGCCGAAACGTTCCAGCAGCCGGTCGCCCGTCGCGTGCCCGAGGGTGTCGTTGACCTTCTTGAGGCCGTTCAGGTCACAGACGACCAGGCTGACCACCGCGCCCGTGCGCCGGTGCTCCTCCAGCGCCTCGTCCAGCCGCATGTCCACGGCCCGCCGGTTGGCCAGGCCGGTCAGCGGGTCCGTGAAGGCGAGGCGCCGGGCCTCCTCCAGGCGCTCGTTCTGCGCGAGCCCGGCCGCCACGACGGCCGCCAGGACGGTCGCGAACTCCGCGTCGGTCCCGTCGAACCCGGGCAGCCCCTCGTCCCGGGCGACGTACAGCTCCCCCCACGCCCGCCCGGAGAGCACGATCGGCGCGACCACGCACGTCCCGCGCCCGCGCGCCCGCAGCGCCGCGCCCCGGCGCCCGGGCCGGCCGCCGTCGGCGGAGTCCACCCAGGCGTGGGGCCCGCCGCCGCCGACCCAGCGCTCGTGCAGGAACTCGGTGATCTCGGGGAAGTCGTGCACGGGGTAGGACTCGTCCTCGGGGAACTCCTCCTCCCCGGGCCGCAGCTCCCCCTCGTTCACCAGGACCCGCAGCCGGCCCCGCTCCCGCTCCCAGGCGGAGATGGCGGCGAAGGACCCGTCCAGCGCGAGCCGGGCCCCCCGGGCCGCGGCCCGGACACTGTCCCGCGGCGCGCAGGCCGCCGCCATGGCCTGCGCGAGGCCCACGACGGCCCGAAGCCGTCCGTCAACTCCCATCACCCCAGATTAGGGAGTTTTATCCGATTAAGTGATGGATGCCACGAGTTTGGCGGCGCGGAAAGCGGTCCCGCGGGTTCCGCGATTTCCACAGGCTCCGCGATTTCCACGGGTCCCGCGGGTTCCGCCCCTACTGACCCGGCCACTCCGGCTTGCGCTTCTCGTTGAACGCCGCCACGCCCTCCGCCCGGTCGCCCGAGAAGGCCACCGTCCGCCAGGCCGCGTCCTCGATCTCCAGCCCCGCCGCCAGGTCCATCCCGTGCCCCAGCCGCAGCGCCCGCTTGGCCGCGCGCAGCCCGACCGGGGAGTTCGCCGCCATCGCCGTCGCCAGCTCCAGGGCCCGGTCACGGTCCCAGCCGGCCGGCGCCACCTCGTCGACCAGCCCCAGGGACAGCGCCTCGGCCGCCTCCACCCGGCGGGCCGTGAAGATCAGCTCGGCGGCCCGGGCCGCCCCGACCCGGCGCGGCAGCAGCTGCGTGCCCCCGCCTCCGGGGATCACGCCCACCGACACCTCCGGCAGCCCCACGACCGCCGTCTCGTCGGCCACGATCACGTCGCAGGCCAGCGCCAGCTCGAAGCCGCCGCCCAGCGCGAAGCCGTGCACCGCGGCCACGGTCGGCATGGGCAGCTCCAGCACGCCCCCGTACGCCCCCCGGGTGGTCGGCCGCTGCCGCACCAGCTCGGCGTCCGACAGCGAGTTGCGCTCCTTGAGGTCCGCGCCCACGCAGAAGGCCCGCTCATGGGTGGAGGACAGCACCACGACCCGTACGCCGGGATCGGCGGCGAGCGCGTCGCACGCGGCGGAGATCGAGCGCGCCATCTCCGTCGAGACGGCGTTCATCGCCTTGGGCCGGTCCAGCACCAGCTCCGCGACCACCCCGCGGTCACCGTGCCGCCGGACCGCCACGAACTCCCCGAAACGGGCTTCGTTCCCGCCCACGGCACACTCTCCCCGGAAAAGTTAACGGACGTTACCCGGGGATCTTAGGCGTCCGCCGCGTCAACGACCAGGGCTCCACGACACCCAGTCCGCGCACCGGCCGCTGCCACATCGGCTGGAGCGCGAAACGGTACGAGCCGCCGCCCACCTCGTTCTCGGCGTCCTTCTCGGACTTCGGCGCCGCACCCGTGCGGCTCAGCTCCTCGGCCATCGCGCCGTCCACCAGCACCGCGTCCTTCGGCGCTATCGAGGTCAGCCGGCTCGCCAGGTTCACCGTCGTCCCGAAGACGTCGCCCATCCGGGTCGTGACCGTCCCGAACGCTATGCCGACGCGCAGCTCCGGCATCTGCGCGTCCGCCTCCATCGTCTCGATCAGCCGCAGCGCGATCTCCGCCGCCGTCGCCGCGTCGTCGGCCGCGTACAGCACCTCGTCGCCCAGCGTCTTGATCAGCCGGCCGCCGTGCGCGGCGACCAGGTCCGCCGCCGTCGTCTCGAAGGCCTCGACCAGCTCGCCGAGCTCCTCCTCCTCCAGCCGCCGGGTGAGCCGGGTGAAGCCCACCAGGTCCGCGAAGCCCACCGCGAGCCGCCGGTCGACCATCTCCTCGTCGTCCGCGACCTGCACCACCCGGCCCGTGGCCGCCGCGAGCTGGCGGCGCCACACGTAGACGAGGAACTCCTCCAGCTCCGGCAGCAACAGCTCGACCAGCGGGTAGGTGACCTCCGTACGGGTCATCCCGGGCTCCGGCGGCTCCGTCAGCCCCTCCAGGAAGGAGTCGATCTGCCATTCCGCCAGCCGGGCGGTGGTCTGGCCCGTGGACCGCGCCACCTGCACCGCCATCGGCTCGCTGAGCAGCCCGGCCTCCACCAGTCCGGCGAGCCGCCGCAGCGCCAGCACGTCGGCCTCCGTCAGGGCCTTGGCCTGCCCGATGTCCGCGAAGCCCATGGCCCGCCAGAAGCGGGAGGCCAGCTCCATCGACACCCCGGCGCTGCGGGCCGCCTGGAAGGGCGTGTAGCGCCGCTCGGCGCCCAGGATGAGCTGCTCCAACCGGATGGCGAGCGGATCGGCCGTGGGCTGCGCGGCGTGGTCGACCTCGTGGAACGGGGTGTGCTGGTCCCGCCCGATCGGGGTTCCGGGACTGCCCGCGGAGCCGGAGGAGGACGCGCTGGACGTAGAGTCGCCGACGGTCAAGGGCCGCCTCCTGTCCATTTCCGTGCGCAATCCGGGGAGCCCGGTCGGGATCGCCTAAACCATACGGCAGGTGTGCCGTAGCTCACTCACCCTCTTTTGGGAGGCTCTCCGCCTCCGGGGCGCCGGAGCCCGGCCCAGGGGTCCGCGCGGGCGCGAAAACCGCTCGCCGCCCGCGGTTTCCGCCGCCCGCCCGAACCCGTTCCGGGGCGCGCCCCGCCGGTTCAGAGCCTCGTGCCCGCTTCGGCCAGACAGGTCACCGACGGGGCCCGAGCGCCGCTACCGCACCGACCTCAGGTGCACCACGTCTCCCGCGCCCACGGCCTCCCGCGCGTCGTCCGCCGTACGGATCACCAGGCGCCCGTCCGCGTCCAGCGCCTCGGCCGTTCCGGTGAGCTCGCGGCCGCCCGGCAGGTCCGCGCGGACGTGGCGGCCCAGCGTCGCGCAGCCCGCCGCGTACGCCTCCTGGAGCCCGCTGTCCGCCGGGTCGCCGCCCGCCTCGCGCCAGCGCCCGTACCAGTCCTCCAGCGACCGCAGCACGGCCTTCAGCAGCGGCTCCCGGTCGGTCACCGTCGCCTTCGCGAGGGCCAGGGAGCCCGCCGCCGGCACGGGGAGCTCGTCCTCGGTGAGGGTCACGTTGAGGCCGATGCCGATGACCACCCCGTCGCCGACCCGCTCGGCGAGGATCCCGCCGGTCTTGCGCTCCTCGCCGTCCACCGTCACCAGCAGGTCGTTGGGCCACTTGAGCAGGGTGTCCACGCCCGCCGCCCGCGACAGCCCGGCCGACGTGGCCACCCCGGCGAGCAGCGTCAGCCACGCCCACCGCTCCTCGGGCACGCCCGCGCCCGGCTTGAGCAGCACGGAGAAGAACAGCCCGGACCGAGCGGGCGCGACCCAGCTCCGGTCGAGCCGCCCCCGACCGGCCGTCTGCTCCTCGGCGACCAGCACGGCCCCCTCGGGCAGCTCCGCGGCCCGCGCGGCGAGATCGGAGTTGGTGGACCCGGTGGAGGCGACGACCTCCAGGGAGTCCCACAGCCCACCCTCGACGACGAGGGCCCGCGAGAGGGCGGAGGCGTTCAGGGGCGGCCGATCCAGGCTCGACCAGCGGCCCGGCGTAGCTCCGGCTGAAGCATCTTGTGGAGTCATGCAACCCAATGTAGGTGTGTCAAACGCCGCACTGCCGAGCGCCATGCCCGCCGATACGCTACGCACCAGTAGCCAGCAGCAGTCAATCAATTGACCAGGCAGTTGACACCACACAGGGAGCCGCGACCCCGATGTCCCAACCCTCAGAGCCGATCGACATGCACACGACCGCGGGCAAGCTCGCGGATCTGCGGCGCCGAGTCGAGGAAGCCACACACGCCGGTTCCGAGCGTGCCGTCGAGAAGCAGCACGCCAAGGGCAAGCTGACGGCACGTGAGCGGGTGGCGTTGCTGCTGGACGAGGGGTCGTTCGTCGAGCTGGACGAGTTCGCCCGGCACCGGTCGACCAACTTCGGGCTGGAGAAGACCCGCCCCTACGGCGACGGCGTCGTCACCGGCTACGGCACGGTGGACGGCCGCCCCGTGGCCGTGTTCTCGCAGGACTTCACGGTCTTCGGCGGGGCCCTCGGCGAGGTCTACGGCCAGAAGATCATGAAGGTCATGGACTTCGCGCTGAAGACCGGCTGCCCGCTCGTCGGCATCAACGACTCCGGCGGCGCCCGCATCCAGGAGGGCGTCAGCGCGCTGGGCATGTACGGCGAGATCTTCCGCCGCAACGTCCACGCCTCCGGCGTGATCCCGCAGATCAGCCTGGTCGTCGGCCCCTGCGCGGGCGGCGCCGTGTACTCCCCCGCGATCACCGACTTCACGGTCATGGTCGACCAGACCTCGCACATGTTCATCACCGGCCCGGACGTCATCAAGACGGTCACCGGCGAGGACGTCGGCTTCGAGGAGCTGGGCGGTGCCCGCACCCACAACTCCACCTCCGGCGTGGCGCACCACATGGCGGGTGACGAGAAGGACGCCATCGAGTACGTGAAGTCGCTGCTCGCGTACCTGCCGTCGAACAACCTGTCCGAGCCCCCGGCCTTCCCGGAGGAGGCGGACACCGAGGTCTCCGACGCCGACCTCGAACTCGACGTGCTGATCCCGGACAGTGCGAACCAGCCGTACGACATGCACACTGTGATTGAGCACGTGCTGGACGACGGGGAGTTCCTGGAGACGCAGTCCCTGTTCGCCCCGAACATCCTCACCGGCTTCGGCCGCGTCGAGGGACACCCGGTGGGCGTGGTCGCCAACCAGCCGATGCAGTTCGCCGGCTGCCTGGACATCAACGCCTCGGAGAAGGCCGCCCGCTTCGTACGGACCTGCGACGCCTTCAACATCCCGGTGCTGACGTTCGTCGACGTGCCGGGCTTCCTCCCGGGCACCGACCAGGAGTACAACGGAATCATCCGGCGCGGGGCGAAGCTGATCTACGCCTACGCCGAGGCCACCGTCCCCCTCATCACCGTCATCACCCGCAAGGCCTTCGGCGGCGCCTACGACGTCATGGGCTCCAAGCACCTCGGCGCGGACCTGAACCTGGCCTGGCCGACGGCCCAGATCGCCGTCATGGGCGCGCAGGGCGCGGTGAACATCCTGCACCGGCGCACGATCGCGGAGGCCGCCCCGGAGGAGGTGGAGGAGACCCGGGCCCGGCTCATCACCGAGTACGAGGACACCCTGCTCAACCCCTACACGGCCGCCGAGCGCGGTTACGTCGACGCGGTGACCATGCCGTCGGAGACCCGCGCCCACGTGGTGAAGGGCCTGCGGCAGCTGCGCACCAAGCGGGAGTCGCTGCCCCCGAAGAAGCACGGCAACATCCCCCTCTAGGTTCCCGAGGAGCTCACAGTGATGATCAAGGTCGTCAAGGGCAACCCGACCCCCGAGGAGCTGGCCGCCGCACTGGCGGTGGTCCACGCGCGCGCGGCGGCGCTGGCCTCCGCGCCGTCGGGCGCGCCCCGGGTCCCGGACGAGTGGGCGGCGCCGGGCCGGGTGGCGCGGCGGCACGTGATGCGGCCGGGTCCGCGCGCGTGGGGCCGTACGTACTGGCCGAACCAGGGCTGAACCGTCCCCCGGCCAGGGGAAAGATGGCGCGAACGGACGGTGGCGCCTGAGTACGGGTACTCAGGCGCCGCCTTCGTGCCGGGGCAAGGATCGGAGCATGCTCTGGTCAGACCCGAAGGACGAGCCGCCGAAGGACATGCGCGACGCCCAGGCGATGCTGCGGCGGATGCTGGTGCTGCTCCTGCTGGCGACGCTGGTGGGGGTCTACGTGCTGGGCGTGGCCCCGTTCTAGGCTGGCCCCCATGACCGTACGCACGCTCGTCCTCGCCTCCGCCTCCCCCGCCCGGCTGAACCTGCTCAGGCAGGCCGGCCTGGCCCCGCACGTGATCGTCAGCGGCTTCGACGAGGACACGCTGGACCACGACGAGCCGGCCGAGCTGGCGCTGGCCCTGGCCGAGGCCAAGGCGGGCGTGGTGGCGGAGCTGCCCGAGGCCGCCGGCGCGCTGGTGATCGGCTGCGACTCGGTGCTGGAGCTGGACGGCGAGGCGCTGGGCAAGCCGGCGGACGCGGCGGAGGCCACGGCCCGCTGGAAGTCCATGCGCGGCCGGGCCGGCGTCCTGCGCACGGGCCACTGCGTGATCGACACGGCGACGGGGCGTCAGGTCTCGGCGACGGCCTCGACGACGGTCCGCTTCGGCGAGCCGACGGACGCGGAGGTGGCGGCGTACGTGGAGAGCGGCGAGCCGCTGCACGTGGCCGGGGCGTTCACCCTGGACGGGCTGTCGTCGGCGTTCATCGACGGCATCGACGGCGACCCGGGCAACGTGATCGGCCTGTCGATGCCGCTGCTGCGCTCCCTGCTGGGCGAACTGGACGTGTCCATCACGGATTTGTGGGTCTGAGCCGCCGCTCCGGCGCTCCCCGCTCCGCCGCGCGGTCCGCGTGGAGGGTCAGGGTCGCCGTGATCAGGCAGAAGACCGCCATGACCACCGCGAAGGCGCCCCAGCCGACGAGTGCGGCGGCGAGGGCGCCGAGCACCACGTGGGTGACGGCGGCGGCGACGAGGACGGCCCGGGCGACGCGCCCGGGCCGGCGGTCGCGCAGGGCGGCGACGGCGAGGAACGCGGCGTTCAGCAGGAGGAAGGCGCCCAGGGCGATCCCCAGCCCGTACGTCGCCTTGGACATGACGTCCGGATCGCTGCCGGCCACCGACATCGACTGACTGGCCGTCGCCCGGCCGAGCACCAGATGGACGACGACGAGCACCGCCGCCTCGGCGGCGAGCGCGAGCGCGCCCAGCCCCGCCACGAGTCTGCGCAGCACGACGCCCCCATCCCTCCCACGCCACAAGCGTGTTCGACGCCACGGAGGCTACTAACGAGTAAACCCGCGGACAAGAGGTCGGGGCCGGTCGGTTACGGGACGGGGTCCGTGACGGCTCTCACGCAAAGATTGCCTAGGCCGTTCGTCGGGACTCCACAAAGAATCGACGGGGGCCGCTGACCCGCCGAACAGAGACCTCCGACGCACCACGGGGTTACTGTGCAGTCGGGGATCACCCTGACCTGGGGCGACACAAGGGTTTTCACACTCAAGGGGCACTCGCATCACGCTCTGTGTGGGCAAGCTCACCACCGGGGAAGGGTCGTAAGGCCGTGTCGGCAGTCCCTAAACTCAGCTTGTTTCAAGGAGGGAGCCATCGTGCGCAAGGTGCTCATCGCCAACCGTGGCGAAATCGCTGTCCGCGTTGCCCGGGCCTGCCGGGACGCCGGGATCGCGAGCGTAGCCGTCTACGCCGATCCGGACCGGGACGCTCTGCACGTCCGCGCGGCAGACGAAGCTTTCGCGTTGGGCGGTGACACCCCGGCGACCAGCTACCTCGACATCGGCAAGGTCCTGCAGGCCGCAGCCGACTCGGGTGCGGACGCCGTCCACCCCGGATACGGCTTCCTGTCCGAGAACGCCGAGTTCGCCCAGGCCGTCCTCGACGCGGGCCTGACCTGGATCGGCCCGCCGCCGCAGGCCATCCGCGACCTCGGCGACAAGGTGGCCGCCCGCCACATCGCCCAGCGCGCCGGCGCCCCGCTCGTCGCGGGCACCCCCGACCCGGTCTCCGGGGCGGACGAGGTCGTCGCCTTCGCCGAGCAGCACGGGCTGCCCATCGCGATCAAGGCCGCCTTCGGCGGCGGCGGCCGCGGCCTGAAGGTCGCCCGCACGCTCGAAGAGGTCCCCGAGCTGTACGACTCCGCCGTGCGCGAGGCCGTGGCCGCCTTCGGCCGCGGCGAGTGCTTCGTCGAGCGCTACCTCGACAAGCCGCGCCACGTCGAGACGCAGTGCCTGGCCGACTCCCACGGCAACGTGGTCGTCGTCTCCACCCGTGACTGCTCGCTCCAGCGCCGCCACCAGAAGCTCGTGGAGGAGGCCCCGGCCCCCTTCCTGTCCGAGGCCCAGAACGCCGAGCTGTACGCGGCGTCCAAGGCCATCCTCAAGGAGGCCGGCTACGTCGGCGCGGGCACCGTCGAGTTCCTGGTCGGCACCGACGGCACCATCTCCTTCCTCGAGGTCAACACCCGCCTCCAGGTCGAGCACCCGGTGACCGAGGAGGTCGCCGGCATCGACCTGGTCCGCGAGATGTTCCGCATCGCCGACGGCGAGGAGCTCGGCTACGGGGACCCGGTCCTGCGCGGCCACTCCTTCGAGTTCCGCATCAACGGCGAGGACCCGGGCCGGGGCTTCCTGCCCGCGCCCGGCACCGTCACCAAGTTCGACGCCCCGACCGGCCCGGGCGTCCGCCTGGACGCCGGCGTGGAGTCCGGCTCGGTCATCGGCCCCGCCTGGGACTCCCTGCTGGCCAAGCTGATCGTCACCGGCGCCACCCGCGAGCAGGCCCTCCAGCGCGCCGCCCGCGCCCTGGCGGAGTTCAACGTGGAGGGCATGGCCACCGCCATCCCGTTCCACCGCGCGGTCGTCGCCGACCCGGCCTTCGCCCCGGCCGGCGGGAACCCGTTCACGGTCCACACCCGCTGGATCGAGACCGAGTTCGTCAACGAGATCCCGGCCTTCGCCGCCCCGGCCGCCGAGGACACCGAGGACGAGCCCGGCCGCGAGACGGTCGTCGTCGAGGTCGGCGGCAAGCGGCTGGAGGTCTCCCTCCCGTCCTCGCTGGGCATGACCCTGGCCCGCACGGCCGCCGCGGGCGGTGCCAAGCCGAAGCGCCGCGCCGCGAAGAAGTCCGGCCCGGCCGCCTCCGGCGACACCCTCGCGTCCCCGATGCAGGGCACGATCGTCAAGGTCGCCGTGGAGGAGGGCCAGCAGGTCAACGAGGGCGACCTGGTCGTCGTCCTGGAGGCGATGAAGATGGAGCAGCCGCTGAACGCGCACCGCTCCGGCACGATCGTCGGCCTGACGGCCGAGGTCGGCGCGTCGCTGACGTCGGGCGCCACGATCTGCGAGATCAAGGACTGACGCCCCAGCACCTGACGAAGGCCCCGCCCGGGTACACCGGGCGGGGCCTTCGCGCTCACCGGGTCCCTGCGGGGCTGTCCCCTACCCGCCCTTCCACCGTTTCCCGGGGCGGGCCCCGGACCCCGTTGCGCTCAAGCCGACGGGGCTGGACGTGCGTGGCACATTCCAACGCCGCCGGCCGGTGTCCGACGGGCCGCCCTGGCGGGGACGGCCCGGCGGACACCGGCCGGGGGAACGGCGGCGGCTACCGCCGCCGCATGTCCGCGACGCGACCCCGCTCGCCCGCCTGCTGCTCCAGCATCGACGCGGGAGCGCTCCGCAGCTGCGCCCCCGGCCCGCCCCGCCGCTGCACCGGCAGCGGGGCGTCACGGCGCGGCCTGCGCCCCGGCATGCCGTCCCCGGGACCCCCGTGGCCGCCCGAGGCCGGCGCGGAGCCGGCGACGGTGATCTGCACGCCCTGGTCGGCCAGCGCCTGGAGCTCGGTGGCGGCCCGGTCGTCGTGCGGCGGGGGCTCGTCCGTCACGAGCCGGGTCATCACGTCCGTCGGCACCGTCTGGAACATGGTGTCCGTGCCCAGCTTGGTGTGGTCGGCGAGGACGACGACCTCCGCCGCCGCCTGCACCAGCGCCCGGTCCACGCTCGCGGAGAGCATGTTGGACGTGGACAGCCCGCGCTCGGCGGTCAGACCGCTGCCGGACAGGAAGGCCCGCGAGACCCGCAGCCCCTGGAGGGACTGCTCGGCGCCGCTGCCGACGAGGGCGTAGTTCGACCCGCGCAGCGTGCCGCCGGTCATCACCACCTCCACCCGGTTGGCGTGCGCCAGCGCCTGGGCGACGAGCAGCGAGTTGGTGACGACGGTCAGGCCGGGCACCCGTGCGAGCCGGCGGGCCAGCTCCTGGGTCGTGGTGCCGGCGCCGACGACGACGGCCTCGCCTTCTTCGACGAGGCCGGCCGCGACATCGGCGATGGCGGTCTTCTCCGCCGTCGCGAGATGGGACTTTTGCGGAAAGCCGGACTCCCGCGTGAAACCGCCCGGCAAGACCGCACCGCCGTGGCGGCGGTCGAGGAGTCCTTCTGCCTCCAGTGCCCGCACGTCCCGCCGTACGGTCACTTCGGAGGTCTGGACGACGCGGGCGAGCTCACGGAGCGATACCGCACCGTTGGCCCGCACCATTTCGAGGATCAATTGGCGACGTTCAGCAGCGAACACGAAACTGACAGTAACCCCAACGACCGTCTGGTTTCAGCTCCTTGCGCCGGAATACCGAAGTTGTCCATACGGTGGGGCGACAAGTGGTATACGCGTCCGAACGGACATCCCGCGTCCACCCGGACGCCACCGCCCGGCCCTGGAACCCGCCCCAACCCCCTTGGAGGGAGGGGCGGTTGGCCCGGGCGGCCGCTCGGCCCTACGCCTCTCCGGCGGCCTTGCGGGTGTGCAGCTGGCGGGCGACCTCGGCGATCGAACCCGACAGGGAGGGGTACACGGTGAACGCGTTTGCGATCTGCTCGACCGTCAGGTTGTTGTCGACGGCGATCGAGATGGGGTGGATCAGCTCGCTCGCGCGCGGCGAGACGACCACGCCGCCGACCACGATCCCGGTGCCCGGGCGGCAGAACATCTTCACGAAGCCGTCCCGGATGCCCTGCATCTTGGCGCGCGGGTTGCGCAGCAGGGGCAGCTTCACGACACGGGCGTCGATCTTCCCGGCGTCCACATCGGCCTGGGTGTAACCGACAGTGGCGATCTCGGGGTCGGTGAAGACGTTCGAGGAGACCGTCTTCAGGTTCAGCGGGGCCACCGCGTCGCCGAGGAAGTGGTACATCGCGATCCGGCCCTGCATGGCGGCGACGGAGGCCAGCGCGAAGACGCCGGTCACGTCACCGGCGGCGTACACGCCCGGCGAGGAGGTCCGCGAGACCTTGTCGGTCCAGATGTGCCCGGACTCCTTCAGCCGGACCCCGGACTCCTCCAGGTTCATGTCCCTGGTGTTCGGGATCGCGCCGACCGCCATCAGGCAGTGGGTGCCGCTGATGACCCGGCCGTCGGAGAGGGTGACCTCGACCCGGTCGCCGACCCGCTTGGCGGACTCGGCGCGCGAGCGGCCGATGACGTTCATGCCGCGGCGGCGGAAGACGTCCTCCAGGACGGCGGCCGCGTCCGGGTCCTCGCCCGGCAGCACGCGGTCACGGGAGGACACCAGCGTCACGCGGGAGCCCAGCGCCTGGTACGCGCCGGCGAACTCGGCACCGGTCACACCGGAGCCGACGACGATGAGCTCCTCCGGGAGCTCCTCCAGGTCGTAGACCTGGGTCCAGTTCAGGATCCGCTCCCCGTCGGGCATCGCGTCGGGGATCTCGCGGGGGGTGCCGCCGGTGGCGATCAGCACGGCGTCGGCGGTGAGGATCGTCTCCGTGCCGTCGGCCGCGGTGACGATCACGTCCCGGGTGCCGTCGATGCCCTGCGGCCCGCCGAGCTTGCCGCGGCCGCGCAGGACGCGGGCGCCGGCGCGGGTCACGGACGCGGTGATGTCGTGCGACTGGGCGAGCGCGAGGCGCTTGACGCGCCGGTTCACCTTGCCGAGGTCGACGCCGACGACGCGCGCGGCCTGCTCGATGGGCGGGGTGTCGTCGGCGACGACGATGCCGAGCTCCTCGTACGAGGAGTCGAAGGTGGTCATGACCTCGGCGGTCGCGATGAGGGTCTTGGAGGGCACGCAGTCGGTCAGCACCGACGCCCCGCCCAGACCGTCGCAGTCGACGACGGTCACCTCCGCGCCGAGCTGGGCCCCCACCAGGGCCGCCTCATACCCGCCGGGTCCGCCGCCGATGATCACGATCCGGGTCACGAAAACTCCGCCTCACGTCTGCCCGGCCGGCTGCCGCCCCTGCCGGCGATCCGGGGGGTCTCCCCGGGGGATGCATTCCACGCCCATTGTCCCGCACGCTTCAAGGTGCTCCACTCCCGGTCCCGCTCACGTGTCCCACTCCCGGTCCTGTCATCCGTGCGCCATCCGGGCACGCGTGCCGGGGCGCCCCTCCCGTACCCTCGACCTCATGTCGCTCTACGCCGCGTACGCCGGCAACCTCGACCCGCGGCTGATGACGCGCCGCGCTCCGCATTCGCCGCTGCGCGGCACGGGCTGGATCAACGACTGGCGGCTGACCTTCGGCGGCGAGCAGATGGGCTGGGAGGGCGCCCTCGCCACCATCGTGGAAGCCCCCCGCCAGCAGGTCTTCGTCGCCCTGTACGACATCGCGCCGCTGGACGAGGACTCCATGGACCGCTGGGAGGGCGTCGGCCTGGACATCTACCGCCGCATGCGGATCCGGGTCCACACGCTGGACGGCGAGGAGGCCGCCTGGTGCTACGTCCTGAACGGCTACGAGGGCGGCCTCCCCTCGGCCCGCTACCTGGGCGAGATCGCCGACGCGGCGGAATCGGCCGGCGCCCCGCACGACTACGTGATGGAACTCCGCAAGCGCCCCTGCTGACGCTGAGGCGGAGCTTCAGGCTCCGTCCAGCCACCTCCAGCCGTATCCAGCCCCGCCGGTGCTTGAGGCGCGGGGGTCCGGGGCCGGAGCCCCCGGGAAAGGCCCTCCACGCCCCTCCGGGACGATTCGGCGGAAACGACAAGGCAACGATCCGAACACCGTGAGCTGTGCCATCTACGCGCGTAGGCCAACAGCGGCTACGCTCATCCGCGTGAACGCATCTGTTACCGACCCCTTCGCCGCCGCCGACGCCGCCGCCGCCCGCCTCCGCGAGCTCACCGGCGTCGAATCCCACGATGTCGCCCTCGTCATGGGCTCCGGCTGGGCCCCCGCCGCAGAGGCGCTCGGCGCGCCCGAGGCCGAGTTCCCGGTCACCGAGCTGCCCGGCTTCCCGCCGCCCGCCGTCGAGGGCCACGGCGGCAAGATCCGCTCGTACAAGATCGGCGACAAGCGCGCGCTGCTCTTCCTCGGCCGAACCCACTACTACGAGGGCCGCGGCGTCGCCGCCGTCGCCCACGGCGTCCGTACCGCCGTCGCCGCCGGCTGCAAGACCGTCGTCCTCACCAACGGCTGCGGCGGCCTGCGCGAGGGCATGAAGCCCGGCCAGCCCGTCCTGATCAGCGACCACCTCAACCTCACCGCGACCTCGCCGATCGTCGGCGCGAACTTCGTGGACCTCACCGACCTGTACTCGCCGCGCCTGCGCGCCATGTGCAAGGACATCGACGAGACCCTCGAAGAGGGCGTCTACGTCCAGTTCCCCGGCCCGCACTACGAGACCCCGGCCGAGATCAACATGATCCGCGTCATGGGCGCCGACCTGGTCGGCATGTCCACCGTGCTGGAGGCCATCGCCGCCCGCGAGGCCGGCGCCGAGGTCCTGGGCATCTCCCTGGTCACCAACCTGGCCGCGGGCCTGTCCGGCGAGCCGCTGAACCACGAAGAGGTCCTCCAGGCCGGCCGCGACTCCGCCGCCCGCATGGGCACCCTGCTGACGCAGGTCCTCGCCCGCATCTGATCGACGACTCGACTCGACCCGACTCGACAACTCGACGACCGACGTACGAGAGGTAAGGCGGAACTAGTGGAACAGGCACAGGACGACCTGCTCACCCGGGCCCGGGCCTGGCTGGCGGAGGACCCCGACGAGGAGACCGCGGCCGAGCTGCGCGCGCTCATCGAGGCGGGCGACACCGCCGAGCTCGCGGACCGCTTCTCCGGCACGCTCCAGTTCGGCACCGCCGGACTGCGCGGCGAGATCGGCGCGGGCCCGATGCGGATGAACCGCTCCGTGGTCATCCGCGCCGCGGCGGGCCTGGCGGCCTACCTCAAGGCCCAGGGCCACGAGGGCGGCCTGGTGGTCGTCGGCTACGACGCCCGCTACAAGTCCGCGGACTTCGCCCGCGACACGGCGGCCGTCATGACGGGCGCCGGACTGCGCGCGGCCGTCCTCCCCCGCCCCCTCCCCACGCCCGTCCTCGCGTACGCGATAAGGCATCTGGGAGCCGTCGCCGGCGTCGAGGTGACCGCGAGCCACAACCCGCCCCGGGACAACGGCTACAAGGTCTACCTCGGCGACGGCTCGCAGATCGTCTCCCCGGCGGACGCGCAGATCGCGGCGGAGATCGACGCGGTCCCCTCCCTCGCGTCCGTCCCCCGCCCCTCCGACGGCTGGCTGCAGCTCGACGAGGAGGTCCTGGAGGCCTACCTGGCGCGCACCGACGCCGTCCTGACCCCCGGGTCCCCGCGCGGCGTGCGGACCGTCTACACGGCCATGCACGGCGTCGGCAAGGACGTCGTCATGGCGGCCTTCGCCCGGCACGGCTTCCCCACCCCGGTGCTCGTCGCCGAGCAGGCGGAGCCGGACCCGGCCTTCCCGACGGTCGCCTTCCCCAACCCGGAGGAGCCGGGCGCGATGGACCTGGCCTTCGCGAAGGCCGCCGAGGTCCGCCCGGACATCGTGATCGCCAACGACCCGGACGCGGACCGCTGCGCGGTCGCCGTCCCCGACGACGGCGGCTGGCGCATGCTGCGCGGCGACGAGGTCGGCGCGCTCCTGGCCGCCCACCTGGTCCACAAGGGCGCGCAGGGCGTCTTCGCCGAGTCGATCGTCTCCTCGTCCCTCCTGGGCCGGATCGCGGAGGCGGCCGGGGTGGGCTACGAGGAGACCCTGACGGGCTTCAAGTGGATCGCCCGCGTCGAGGGCCTGCGCTACGGCTACGAGGAGGCGCTCGGCTACTGCGTGGACCCCGAGGGCGTCCGCGACAAGGACGGCATCACCGCCGCGCTCCTGGTCGCCGAGCTGGCCTCGGTGCTCAAGGAGCAGGGCCGCACCCTGACCGACCTGCTGGACGACCTGGCGATGGCCCACGGCCTCCACCACACCGACCAGCTCTCGGTCCGCGTCGAGGACCTGTCGATCATCGCGAACGCGATGGCGCAGCTCCGCGCGCAGCCCCCGACCTCCCTGGCGGGCCTGCGGGTGGTCTCGGCGGAGGACCTGTCCAAGGGCACGGCCACCCTCCCGCCCACGGACGGCCTCCGCTACTACCTGGAGGGCGACTACAAGGCCCGGGTGATCTGCCGCCCGTCGGGCACGGAGCCCAAGCTGAAGTGCTACCTGGAGGTCGTCGTCCCGGTGACGGACGCCTCGGACCTCACCTCGGCCCGCACCCGCGGCCAGGAGATCCTGGACACGGTGAAGAAGGACCTCGCGGCGGCGATGGGCCTGTAACCCCCGGCCCCACCCCCACGCCCGACGGCCCCCTCGGCCCAGCCGAGGGGGCCGTCGGCGTCGGTACGGGGCGCTGGGCGGGCGCCGACTCCCGCTGAGCGGTGACCGGACAGCCGACCGGGGCCGGGGGCAGGCGGGGTCCAAGCGGGGCGCTCTCAGGGAGGGCTGGGGGTTTCCCGCCAGTCTCATCGTCCTTCCGCGTCGGGCCGCCCTGTCAAGGGCGCTCCTTCGTCGCGTCGCTTCGCGATCGCCTGCGGCGACCCTTGACAGGCCGACCCGCCACGAAACGCCGAAGACTGCCGGGAACCCCCCAAAGGAACGGGACGGATGTTCCTTGGACATACGGCGGCATCAGCGATGAGCCGAGCCGTCGGGACACGGCAAGCCGGGCATCCGGGCCGCCATTAGGTGCAATCGGCGCCAGCCCACGCATCAGATCGCTACGCGCTTCTCAATTCTCAGCGTCCGGCGGCCGTCTGGGGCCGCTACCCGCACGAAATGCCAATCAGAGCGGCATCCGGGGCCGGTGGGCGCGTCAGATCGCTACGCGCTTCGCTGGTCTCGGCGTCCGGCGGCCGTCTGGGGCTGGTCATAGGCGGGGACGGTGACCGCCGGGCCCACACCGGGTCTAGCGGGTGGCGCGGGTGATCCATTCCAGGTATTCGGCGCGGCCCGCGTCGATGGCGAAGGCAATGACCTCCGGGGAGTCGTACGGGTGGTGTGACACGAGGTGTTCTTCCAGGGCCTCGTACCGATCCCCGCTGGTCCTGAAGGTCACCTGCCACTCCGTACCGTGGGAGACCGTGCCAAGGTGCCGGTAGGTGGTCTCGATCGGTCCGCTCACCTGCCCGGAGGCCGCCAGATTCTTCTCGACGGCCGAACGGGAGAGGGCGCGGGCGGCCTCTTGGGTGTCGGTCGTCGTCAGCACGATCATGAAGTCAGCCATGCGGGCACGGTAGTCCGACAGCTATCGGAGCTGCTGGGATTCCCTGGTGCGGATAGCAACCACAGACGCCAACTGGACGCCGAAATCCGAGAAGCGCGTAGCGATCTGCTGCGCCCGCCGGTCCCCGATGCCGATCTCGTCGGCCTTGGGTGCAGGTAGCGGCCCCAGACGGTCGCCGGACGCCAAGCGATGAGAAGCGCGTAGCGATCTGATGCGTGGGCTGGCCCGGATTGCCGTTTGGCGCTGTCGGGGGCCGGATGTGTGGTCTGCCGTGGCCCGGTCTGCCCGGCTCATCGCTGATCCCGCCGCATGTCTGACTTACATCCGTCCCGTTCCTTTGGGGGGTTCCCGGCAGTCTTCGGCATTTCGTGGCGGGACGGGCTGTCAAGAGTGGAGCGCAGCGACATCGCGAAGCGACGCGACGAAGGAGCGCTCTTGACTGACCGGCCCGACGCGGAAGGACGATGAGACTGGCGGGAAACCCCCAACCCTCCCTGAGAACGGTCGGGTCAAGTCCCGCCCTCCCCCGGTCCCGCCCGCTGTCCCAGTGCTGCCTGGCGGGAGACCGCTCCCCGGGGAGGCGGGTGGGCGGCCGACCCCGCAGGGGGTCAGCCCCGCTGGGCTCGTACCGCGCCCATGCTTGCCGCTATGACCAGGGCTATCGCCACCGCGTCCAGGGCCGACATCGCCTGGTGGAGGACCAGGAAGCCCGCTGTCGCCGCGATCGCCGGTTCCAGGCTCATCAGGATCGCGAACGTCGGGGCCGGGAGGCGGCGGAGGGCGAGGAGTTCCAGGGTGTAGGGGAGCACCGAGGAGAGGACCGCCACGCCCAGGCCGAGGGCCAGGGTGCTCGGGACCAGGAGGGCCGAGCCCGACTGGGCGATGCCCAGGGGGAGGGAGAGGACCGCCGCCACCGCCATCGCCAGGGCCAGGCCGTCCGCCTGGGGGAAGCGGCGGCCGGTGCGGGCGCTGAAGACGATGTACGCCGCCCACATCGCCCCCGCGCCCACCGCGAAGGCCGCGCCGAGCGGGTCCAGGGAGCCGAAGCCGAGGCCTCCGCCGCCGTGGCCCGAGAGGAGGACGACGCCGCCCAGGGCCAGGCCGGCCCACAGGAGGTTCACCAGGCGGCGGGAGGCTATGACGGAGAGGGCCAGCGGGCCGAGGACCTCCAGGGTGACCGCCGGGCCCAGGGGGATGCGGTCGATGGACTGGTAGAAGAGGCCGTTCATGCCCGCCATGGCCACGCCGAAGGCGACGACCGTGCCCCAGTCGGCCCGCGTGTAGCCCCGCACCTTGGGCCGGCAGACGGCCAGCAGCACCAGCGCGGCGGCCGCGAGGCGCAGGGTGACCACGCCCGCCGCGCCCGCCCTCGGCATGATCATGACCGCGAGGGCCGCGCCGAACTGCACCGAGACGCCCGCCGCGACGACGAGTGCCACCGGGCCGAAGCGGTCGCGGAGGCCGCCGGGAGCGTTGGGAGCGTCGGGAGCGCCCTTGGGGCTCGTGGTGGCGGACGACGTCGTTCCGGTGGGGGGTTTCGTGGGGGAAGCGGAGGGTGCGGGCATTTCTCCAGATTAAGGGGTGGGTAAGGGGCGTGCCTCCGTGTTCTCTCTTACACGGGCTCCGCCGGGTCCGGCCGGTCCGCCGGGAGGGCCTCCGCCAGGAGTTCCGCCAGGTGGCGGGCTCGGTGCTCGGAGAGCTGGGCGATCTGGGTGCGGCAGGAGAACCCGTCGGCGAGGACGGCGGTGCCGGGGGCGGCGGCGCGCAGGGAGGGCAGGAGCTGCTCCTCCGCGCAGGCCACGGAGACGGCGTGGTGGCCCGGCTGGAAGCCGAAGTCGCCCGCGAGGCCGCAGCAGCCGCCGCTGAGCCCGCCGGTGAGCCCGGCGCGCTCGCGCAGCCGCCGGTCGGCGGCGTCGCCGAGGACGGCGTGCTGGTGGCAGTGGGTCTGGCCCGCGACGGGCCGGTCCAGGCGGGGCGGGGTCCAGTGGGGGGCGTACTCCTCCAGGGTCTCGGCGAAGGTGCGGACCGCTGCCGCGAGGCGGTGGGCGCGGGGGTCGTCGGGGAGGAGGGCGGGGAGGTCGGTGCGGAGGGCCGCGGCGCAGCTGGGTTCCAGGACGAGGACGGGGCCCTCGGGCTCGCCGAGGGTGTCCAGGGTGCGGCGCAGGACCTTGCGGGCGGTGGTGAGGCGGCCGGTGGAGATGTAGGTGAGGGCGCAGCAGGGGTGGCCGGTGGCGGGGAGGGTGGTGGGGAGGCCGGCGGCGGCCAGCACGCGGAGGGCTGCGCGGGCCGTTTCGGGGGTGAGGTGGTTGGTGAAGGTGTCCGGGAAGAGGGTGACCCGGGCCGGGGACAGGGGTGGGGTCGGGGGCGGGCCCTGCGGGCGGTGCGCCCCGGGCGCCGCTTCGGGGGGGGGGCCCCCCCCCCCCCCCCCCCCCGCCCCCCCCCCCCCCCCGGGGGAAACC
>NZ_JBFBGN010000035.1:0-55750 GCF_040684675.1 Streptomyces sp. NPDC089915
TTGGCGATCAGGCCCTCCTGGAGGCCGACCAGGGCGGTGGCGTGGGTCAGGTTCGGGAAGTAGCCGATCCGGACCTCGGACGCGGACAGCGCCTTGCCGCCCTCGGAAGCGGCACCGGCCGCCTTCGGCTCCTCCTTCTTCGCCTCGGAGCCGTAGCCGCAGGCGGTGAGCAGCAGGGGGAGCGCGGCGGTGACGGCGAGGGCGCGGAAGGCGGTGAGCGATCTTGCGGCAGACACGGAGGTGTCCTTTCACGGGACGGGTCGCGGGGACGTACGAGGCGTACGAGGGCGTACGGGGACGTGAGCGGCAGTGCGGGGCGGGCGTCGGAGGCCGTCGGTGCGCACGGCACCGGCTCCCGGCCGTCATGGGCGGGATCGCGGTGACACACGGGGGAGCGGCGGGACGCCGGGGGCGCGGGGAGGTGTCCGCCCGTCGCGGAGAGCGGGCGGCGCGTGATCCGGCCGGTACTCCGGCCCGTGGAGCCGGGGCCGGCGAGGGGTGTCAGGAAGGCCGACAGATGGCGCTGGACGTACGGACCAGATCGATGTGCCGGCGGGAGATCAGGGACGGCGTCCGGTCCGTGCGGTGCGGTGCGCTCATGATCGCCTCCCCTGGATTCCTAGTTTTCCCACCTGGTTGATAGGGATATTGGCAGACCGGAGCACCCGTACCAAGAGGCTGACCAGATAATGGACGCGGTGGTCTCGCAGAGTGAGAACCCGCAGGTGGATCAGGGTGTCAGGGGTTGGTCCAGGCGCCCGGGGCGTGGGCCAGCGCGGACACCTCGGCGGGCAGGTCCGCGGAGGCGACGTCGGCGAGGGACACGCCGTCGAGGATCTCGCGGACATTGGCCCGCAGGGCGATCCACAGGGGGAGCAGCGACTCGGCGGGGCCGGTGTAGGAGAGGTCCGGCGGGCGGACCCCGCGCACCGAGACGAGCGGTCCGTCCACCACGCGGATGATGTCCGCGATGCTGATGGACCCGGCCGGCCGGGCCAGCCGGTAGCCGCCGTTGCCGCCGCGCTGGCTGAGCACCAGGCCGCCCCGGCGCATGTCGCCCAGGATGCCCTCGAGGAACTTGTGCGGGATGTCCTGGGCCTCGGCGATGGCCTCGGCCTTCACCGGGCCGTCCTCCTGTGACGCGGCAAGCTGCAGCGCGGCACGTACCGCATAGTCCGCCCTGGCTGAGATCCGCATGCGGACATTATCCCGTACGGCTCCGGCCGGCGGCCCGCGCGGGTGGCGCGGGCCGCGCCGGGCCCGGGCGCGGCTCCGGGGGTGCCGGTGTCAGCGGAAGGCCGCCGCCACCGCGCGGTGCGATCCGTTCAGGTAGTGCTCGCCGATGGAGCGCAGCCGGTGCGCGACGGGGCGCTGGGAGGTCAGGACGCGGGCGTTGCGCCAGAACCGGTCCAGGCCCGGCGCGTCGGCGAACTCCAGGACCCGGGCGGTGATGTGCAGGGCGGCCTTCGAGGTGACGGTCTCGGCCGTGGCCACCAGGGCGGCCACGCCCGCCGCCTCCTCCGCGTCGAGCCCGGTCCCGGCGTCGAGGGCCTGCGCCGTCACCTCCGTCGCCCGGTCGACGACGGCGGTGGCGGTCTGGGCCGCGGAGGCGAGCTCCCCGTAGGCCATGAAGAGGTCCGGGTCCTCGCCGGGCAGCCGGTGCGCACGCCCGCTCCGGCTGAGGTCGCGGGTCTCGACGAGGGCCCCCTCGGCGATGCCGAGGCCGACGTGGCACAGGGCGAGCCGCAGCGCCGGCTCGGCCAGCGCGGTGAAGGGCGCGGCCGTCTCCTCGTCGCGCGGGCGGCGGCCCAGCACCTGCCCGGGGGCGACGGCGACGCGGTCGAGGACGGCCTCGCCCGCGCCGGCGGCGCGCTGGCCGAGGCGGTCGCGGGCGGGTTCCAGGGTCAGGCCCCGGGTGCCGGGCGGGATCCGTACGACCAGGACGTCACCGGTGGCCGCGCACACGGCGTCCACCACGATCTGGCCGGCGGTGGTCAGCGCCGTGTCCACGGGGCGGCGCCCGTCCAGTACGTAGCCCGTGGTGCGGGGCCGCAGCGTCAGGTCCGGCGGGTCGGTGTCGTCGTGGGCGGCGGGTGCGCGCACCGAGCCGGTCCACAGCCACTGCTCGCGGACCGAGTCCTCTTCGAAGGCGGCGGCGCGTTCGTCGCTCGCGTAGAAGCGTCCGCTCCATGCGTGGACGTAGTGGCGGGCGAGGAGCTCGCCGATCGCGCTGTCGGCGGCGGAGACCTCCCGGATGACGGCGCATCCGGTGCGCCAGTCCGTCCCGTGGCCGGAGCGGGGCGGGGTGAGGGCCGCCGGCAGGCCGGCCTCCTGCAGCCGGGCCGACTCGTCGGCCGGCGGCTCGCCCGCCCGGTCGCGGGCGATGGCGTCGGCCGCCAGATCGTCCGCCACGTCGCGGGCGGTCCGCAGCAGCGCGCGCCGCCTCGCGGCGGAGGGGGTGGGCCCGATGGCGGCCGGTGTCGTCGCCACGGGGGTCACCGGCGGGCCCGGGTGGCGCACCGGGGCGCGGGGGGCGGGCGGAGGGCGAGTTCGGCGGGCACGGCGGTGGTCATATCGGCTGCTCCGGGAGGTTGTCGGGTGGCGCCCGCCGGCTGCCGGGAGGCGCGGGCGGTGGACGGGGACCGGGGCTGGACGGTATCCCCACTTTTCCCATCGGATTAATAGGAATACTTGCCGGGTCCGCCCCTCCCGGCAAGAGCGTGACCGGATCACGGACAGCGCCGTCCCGCCATGTGGGACGCGCCGTCAGGGCCGCCGAGGGCCCGGGGAGTTCGCCCCGACGGCGGCCCCGCGCGGCGGAGCCGAGGTCAACCCGGCCGAACCGGCCATCCGGGACCCGGCGCCGAAGGGCCCCCGCCCGCTTCCGGTTCGGGCGGAACGCTCCCCTCCGGGCTCGGCCGTCGCGGAAACCGACCGGCTCCGCTCTTCCCGGCTTCGACCCGCCGTCCGGCGGGCGGTCTCGGCCACTCTGCCCGGCACCCCTTGCGCCGCCGGGGAGGACGCGTGGTCAACTGGTCGGGCCGTAACCGATCAGGGGCGTGAACGCCGCGGGTCCGGGCCAGGGTTGAACAGCACCGCCGTACCGGGCGCACCACCGGGTGCCCGCCGGCCGGCGGATGCGCCCCCGGGCGACCTCCGGTCAGTGCCCGTCCGCGCCCGCCGCCCTCTTCGCCCTGAACCTCGAACGGAGCGATCGTGCACCACGGCCCCGACATCCCCGAAACCCCCTACGAGGAAGTGGTCGTCACCGGCGGAGCCGGTTTCGTCGGCCGCCACCTGGTCACCGCCCTCAGCCTGCTGTCCCAGAAGGTCACCGTCGTCGACCAGGCGCCCCTGCCGCCCGGCCTCGAAACCCTGCCGGGCGTCTCCCACGTCCGCACCGACCTGTGCGACTACGGCGAGACCCTCCTGGCGCTCCAGGGCGCCGACGCCGTCTTCCACCTGGCCGGCAACGCCAGCGGCACCGAATCGGTGGCCGATCCCCGGCGGGACTTCCGGCTCAACGCGCTCGGCACCTGCAACGTCGGCAACGCCTGCCTGGAACTGGGCGTGCGCCGCCTCGTCTACCTCTCCTCCGCCATCGTCTACGGGACCCCGGGCCACGGACCCATCCGCGAGGACCATCCCACGCGGCCCTTCCTGCCGTACGGGGCCTCGAAGCTCTCCGGCGAACTGACCCTGCGCAGCCTGTACGAGACCGCCGCACTGCCCGTGGTCATCGGCCGCTCCTTCGTCGTCTACGGACCCGGCGAGGACCCGCGCCGGGCCGGCGGGGAGGTCTCCCAGTTCCTGCGCTGGCACCTCAACGAGCGGCCCATTCCCGTGGTCGGCGACATCGACCGCAAGCGCCGCGACTTCATCCACGTCGAGGACCTGTGCCGGGCCCTGATGGCCCTCGCGGGACGCGGCGCCGACGGCGAGACCTACAACCTGGGCACCGGCACCGCCGTCTCGATGCGCGAGCTGGCCGACGCGGTGGGCGCGGCGACCGGCCGCCCCGCCCTGCTGGACGCCGACACCTCCAGCCTGGCGGACAGCTTCACCCTGCTGGCCGACGTCACCCGCCTGCGCGGCCTGGGCTTCGCCCCGCGCGTCACCCTGGCCGAAGGGCTCACCGGGCTGGCCGCCCTGCTCGGCCCCTTCCCCGAACTGCCCACGGCCAGGGCGGTGTTCCGCCGGGAGGCCCCGGCCCGCCGCAGGCTCACACCGCCGGCCGCCGTCGGGGCCCGTGAGGAGGCCGGGACGTGCTAGCCGTCGACGGGGGCTCCCCGCTGCTCGCCGAGGACGGGCCGGCCCCCTGGCCGCAGATCCTCGACGCCGACCGCAAGGCCGTGCTCGACGCCCTGGACCAGGCGACCCCCTGGCACTGGCCCATGCGCACGGTCACCGAACTGGAGGCGGCCTGGGCCGAGTTCACCGGCATGCCGTACGTCCTCGCCGCCAACTCCGGCACCGCGGCCCTGCACATGGCGATCGCGGCCGCCGGCGTCGAACCCGGCGACGAGGTGCTGGTGCCGGCCGACACCTTCCTCGCCTCGGCCTCCTGCGTGCTCCAGGCCAACGCCATCCCGGTGTTCGTCGACACCGACCTCGCGACCTTCAACATCGACCCCGCCCGGATCGAGGAGCGGATCACCGACCGCACCCGGGCCGTCGTCGCCGTGGACCTCAACGGCCTGCCCGCCGACCACGACGCCCTGCGGGAGATCACCGACCGGCACGGGCTCGTCCTCATCGAGGACGCCTCCCAGGCCCACGGCGCCGAGTACCGGGGCCGCCCCGTCGGCTCCCTCGGCACGATGAGCGGCGCCAGCCTCAACGGGTCCAAGACCCTCTCCGCCCTCGGCGAGGGCGGCCTCTTCGCCACCCGCGACGAGGAACGGCACCGGCTGGCCCGCCGGGTGCTGATGTTCGGCGAGGAACTCCCGGGCCAGAGCCGCGACTACAACGCCCGGATGATGGGCTGGAACTACCGCATCGACGTCCTCGCCGCCGCCTTCGCCCGCTCCCAGCTCACCCGGCTGCCCGAGATGTCCCTCGTCCGGCAGGCCAACGGGGCGGCCCTCACCCGGGCCCTGGAGGGCGTACCCGGCATCCGCACGCCCGTCGTCCCCGAGGACCGCACGCACGTCTACTTCTTCTACCCGCTGCTGGTGCGGCCCGAGGAACTCGGCCTCGACGACCTCCCCGTCGCCGCCTTCCGCGACGCCCTGGCCCTCGCCGTGAACGCCGAGGGACTGGGCATCATGCGCTGGCAGCCCCAGCCGGTCCCCGGGCAGACCCTGTTCCGGGAGATGCGCGGCTACGGCCGCGGCTGCCCCTGGACCTGCGGACACGCCCGTCCCGGACACCACTACGACCCGGCGGAGTACCCCGTCGGCGAGGAGGTCTGTCTGCGCCGCCTCGTGCTGGGGCAGAGCTTCAGCTCCTTCGGCCCGCCCAACGACGCGGCGACGATGCGGCGCTACGCCGATGTCCTGTACAAGGTCCTTGTCGAGGAACGCGAGGGACTGATCGCCCTGACCCGGCGGACGGCCGACTCGGCACGATGACGGACGGACGGAGCCGGATGCGCGACGAGCCCGAGACCCTCGGCGGACCCACGGCTCAGGCCGTCCGCGGCCGGAGCCGGAGTCCGCGGACGATGCGGCTGGCCGTCTGCGCGGTCTTCTTCGTCACCGGGGCGGCCTTCGCCACCTGGGCCGCCCGGGTGCCCGCCGTACAGAGCCGGCTGGACCTGTCGGCCGGGGAGCTGGCCGTGGCCCTCGTCGGCCTGAGCGGCGGCGCCTTCCTCGGGCTCCCGCTGGTCGGCGGCCTGGTGGCCAGGTACGGCAGCCGCACGGTCCTGTGCGCGGGCATGGCCGCCTACCTGGCCGCCCTGGCGAGCCTGCCCCACGTGCCGGACCTCGCGGCGCTGACGGCGGCCCTGGCCGTGTTCGCCTGCGGGAACACGGCCGTCGACGTCGCGATGAACACCCAGGGCGTCCTCGTGGAGCGGGCCTACGGGCGTCCGGTGCTCGGCGGGTTCCACGCCATGTTCAGCCTCGGCGGCATCGCCGGCGCCACCGCCGGGGGACTGGCCGCCTCCGCCGGCATCGGCATCCGGGCGCACTTCACCGTCGCGGCCCTCGTCCTGCTGGTGGTGGCGGGGGCCGCGGCCACCGCCCTGGCCCCCGACCCGCCGCCGGCGGCCGGCGGCCCGGGCCGGACGGACCCCCTGCTGGCCCTGCCCGGGCCGGGCCTGTGGATCCCCGGCCTGGTGGCCTTCTGCGCGCTGATGGGGGAGGGGGTGGTCAACGACTGGGGCGCGGTGTACCTGAAGGAGGAGACCGGTGCCTCGGCCGGCGCGGCGGGCCTGGGCTACGCGGTCTTCTCGGCGGGCATGGTCATCGGCCGGCTCACCGCCGACCGGCTGCGGGCCCGCCTCGGCACCGTCCGCTTCACCCTGCTGTGCGCCCTCCTGGCGGGGGCCGGGGCCCTCATCCCGATCCTGGCCGCCACGACGGCGGCGGGCTTCGTCGGCTACGCCCTGCTGGGCCTGGGGATGGCCGCGGTCATCCCCCTGGTCTTCGCCCACGCGGCGGCCCTGCGCCCCGAGCGCACCGGCGCCTCCATCGCCGCCGTCTCGGCGGTGGGGTACGTCGGCTTCCTCGCGGGACCCCCGGTCATCGGCGCCCTCGCGGAGGCGACGACCCTGCGGTGGGCCATGCTGGTGCTGCCGGCGCTCATGGCGGTGATGGCGGCCCTGGCACCACGCCTGCGCCGCCCCTGACCCCGCGGCCGGACGGCCGCGGGGTCAGGGGACGGGGTCGGGGCGGGCGGCTACTCCACCTTGGCCCAGTCCAGGGTGCGCTCCACGGCCTTCTTCCAACCGGCGTACCCCTCGGCGCGCCGCTCCTCGGACCACTGGGGCTCCCACCGCTTCGACTCCTGCCAGTGGGTGCGCAGTTCGTCCGTGTCCTGCCAGAAACCGGTCGCCAGGCCGGCGGCGTAGGCGGCGCCGAGCGCCGTCGTCTCGGCGACGACCGGACGGCTGACCGGGACGCCCAGCACATCGGCCTGGATCTGCATGCACAGGTCGTTCGCGGTCACGCCGCCGTCCACCTTGAGCACGTCGAGGTGGACGCCGGAGTCCTGCTCCATGGCCTCCACCACGTCGCGGCTCTGGTAGCAGATGGCCTCCAGGGTGGCCCGCGCCAGGTGGCCGTTGTCGTGGTAGCGGGCCAGGCCGACGATCGCGCCGCGGGCGTCGGAGCGCCAGTACGGGGCGAACAGGCCGGAGAAGGCGGGCACGAAGTAGATGCCGCCGCTGTCCTCGACCGCGGAGGCCAGGCGTTCGGTCTCCGCGGCATCGGTGATGATCTTCAGTTGGTCGCGCAGCCACTGCACCGCGGAGCCGGTGACGGCGATGGACCCCTCCAGGGCGTAGACCGCCGGCTGCCCCGCGAACTGGTACGCGACGGTGGTCAGCAGGCCGTGCTGCGAACGGACCAGTTCGGTACCGGTGTTGAGCACCAGGAAGTTGCCGGTGCCATAGGTGTTCTTGGCCTCGCCCGGGGCGTAGCAGACCTGGCCGACCGTGGCCGCCTGCTGGTCGCCGAGCACCCCGGTGATGGGGATGGCGGCGCGCAGCGGCCGGGAGGTGCGGGCGTGCCCGTACGCCTCGGGGTGCGAGGAGGGGTTGATGGACGGCAGCATCGACCGCGGGACGCCGAAGAAGCCGAGCAGCTCCTCGTCCCAGTCGAGGGTCTCCAGGTCCATCAGCATGGTGCGGCTGGCGTTGGTGACGTCGGTGGCGTGGATGCCGCCGTCGGGGCCGCCGGTGAGGTTCCACAGGACCCAGCAGTCGGTGTTGCCGAAGAGGGCGTGGCCCTGCTCGGCGGCCTCGCGGACCCCGTCGACGTTCTCCAGGATCCACTGGATCTTCCCGCCGGAGAAGTACGTTGCCGGCGGCAGCCCGGCCTTGCGGCGGATCACCTCGCCCTTGCCCGAGCGCTCCAGGGCCGCGGCGATGGAGTCGGTCCGGGTGTCCTGCCAGACGATGGCGTTGTAGTAGGGGCGGCCGGTGCGCGGGTCCCAGACGACGGTCGTCTCCCGCTGGTTGGTGATGCCGATGGCCGCCAGGTCGGTCGCGGAAAGGTTTCCGTGCCGCAGGGCGTTCTGGATCACGGAGTTGGTGCGCTCCCAGATCTCGACCGGGTCGTGCTCGACCCACCCCGCGCGGGGCAGGACCTGGGAGTGCTCCAGCTGGTGCCTGGCCACCTCGTTGCCCGCATGGTCGAAGATCATGAAGCGGGTGCTGGTGGTGCCCTGGTCCACTGCGCCGACGAAGTCAGCCATGGGGTGCCGCCTCTCTCGGGTCCGCTGTGCGGATCGGCTCAGCTCTCGTCCGGTGCCGGCACCCGTCCGGGCGGTTCCGGCTCGGCGGTCGGCAGGTACCGGCCGATGAAGAACTTGTACAGACCCGCTCCCAGCAGGCCGCCGATCAGCGGACCGACGATCGGCACCCAGAAGTAGAAGTGCCCGTACTGGTCGCGCCAGGCGCCGCCGTAGCCGGTGAGGAAGCTGGCCAGCCGGGGGCCGAAGTCGCGTGCCGGGTTGATGGCGTAGCCCGCGTTCGTGCCGAAGGCCATGCCGATCGCGACCACGATCAGGCCGACGATGAACGGGCCGAGGTTGGCGCCGGGGGGCGTGTTGAGCAGGTCCGTCACCGCGAGGATCAGCAGGAGCAGGATCGCGGTGCCGATGATCTGGTCGCGCAGCGCGCCCCACTCGGTGACGGGCAGGTTCGGATTGCCGTTGGCCGGGAGCGTGGAGAAGACGCCCTGCGTCTTGAGGGTGTGGCCGGGGTCCAGTGTGGAGAGCGCCTCCGAGTAGTTCCAGCGCACGATGAGCGCGGCCACGAAGGCGCCGGCCGTCTGGGCCAGCGCGTACGGGGCCACGTGCTTCCACGGGAACCCCTTGAAGGCGGCCAGCGCGACGGTCACCGCGGGGTTCAGGTGGGCCCCGCTCAGCCTGGCGGCCACGTAGACGCCGAGGGTGACGCCGAGGCCCCAGGCCCAGGCGATGCTGTCGTGGTTCCCGAGGCCGCCCGGCGGATCGGTGAGCCCGCCGCCGGCGACCACCTGGGCCACCACGCCGACGCCGAACAGGATGAGGATCATGGTCCCGGCGAATTCCGCCGAGAGCTCGCCGATCAGGCCCGACTTCCTGAGCCGCTCAGCCATGGGTGCCCGCTTCCCGCCGGCCAGGGACCGGCCGTCGACTGCCCCGAGTGCTCTAGCGACATCGTAAGTCCGGCCGGGTGATCGGGCGCGGGGAGGCGGCGACTCCACATTCCGCCGGGACCGGACCGGGCCGTGGCTCGTTGGAGTCATCTGGGCGAACTCCTCGTGATCTTCGTACGTTCCACCAGTGCGAACTCCCGCCGCCGGGGCAGGAGACTCTCCACCGAGGGCCGCGGCTCGTCATGGGAGCCGACGCCGCAAATCGAGGGGGAACCGCGATGAGTGGTCAGTTGTACGACGGTATCGGGGAAGCGTTCGAGGGCTTCAAGACCCTGCCCGTCATCCGCTACGGCGAGGTGCCGAGCTTCCTCGCCCTGGTGGGCGACGTCACGGACAAGTCCGTGCTCGACATCGCCTGCGGTACGGGCTTCTACAGCCGGGAGCTCAAGCGGCGCGGCGCGTCCCGCGTCCTCGGCTTCGACATCTCCGGCGCGATGGTCGACGCCGCCAAGGGCCTGGAGGCGGCCGAGCCGCTGGGCATCGACTACGAGGTCGGCGACACCGCCACCCTGCGGGAGTTCGACGCCCCGTTCGACGTCGCCGTCGCCGTGCAGGCGTTCAACTACGCGGCGGACGTGGCCGAGATCGAGCGCATGATGCGCAACATCCGCCGCAGCCTGGTGCCCGGTGGCGCGTTCTACCTGTTCGTGCAGAGCCCGTCCTACGACTTCGCCGGCCCGTCCCTCGAGAAGTACGGGTTCCTGTTCGAGAGCACCGGCAAGGACAACGAGATCGGCAAGGGCATCCGCCTCACCGCCCTGCTCGACCCGCCGGTCTCCTTCGAGGCCGTCGTCCCGTCCGAGGAGACGTACGAGACGGCCCTGGCCGCCGCCGGCTTCACGGGCGTCGAGTGGGTCCCGCTGTCGGTCTCGGCCGCCGGCGTGGAGCAGTTCGGCGAGGAGTTCTGGGCGGCCCACGACGGCAACCCGCCGCTGACGATGATCCGCTGCACCGCCTGACGAGGCGGCGGGGGGGGGCGGGGCCGGCCGGGTCCCGCCCCATCCGGGCCCGGTGCACCGGCTACGGCTACGGCTTCGGCGGGAGCCGTTCGACCGCGACCAGGGCCACGTCGTCGCCGAGGTGGCCGCCCGCGTACGCCTCCAGGTCGGCCCGCAGATGGTCGAGCAGGGCCGGCGGGTCGTCCCCGGTCCAGGCGGCTAGCCGCTCCCTGAGGGGGTAGAAGGCGCGCGAGCGGTCGCGGGCCTCGACCACCCCGTCCGTGTACAGCAGGAGCACGTCGCCGACCCCGAAGGGGAAGGTCTCCACCGTCACCTCCGGGGGGACCACGTCGGCCAGCCCCAGCGGAGGGCTCGCGCCGGCCGTCTCCAACGGGATCACCCGCCCCTTCCGCAGCAGGATCGGCGGCGGATGGCCGCAGTTCACCAGCCGCACCACCGGTTCCCGGTCGGGGACGTCGAGGACCAGCGCGGTGACGAAGGCCTCGTCCGCGCCGTCGGTGCCGTCCTCGGCCCCGGACCCCGCCCGCGCCGCACCCCCGGCGTCCTCCGCCGAGCCGACCCCCGCCTCCAGGTGCCCGACCAGTTCCGGCAGCTCCTGCTCGCGGCGCGCCGTGACCCGGAAGGCGCCCAGGACCAGAGAGGCCTCGCTGATCGCGTCGAGCCCCTTGCCCCGGGCGTCCCCGATGAGCAGCCGGGTGCCCGACGCCGTACGCGCCGCCGCGTACAGGTCGCCGCCCATCTGCGCCTCCTCCTCCGCCGCCAGGTAGACCGAGGCGATGTGCAGGGGCCCCGCCCGGTCGGGGAGCGGGCGCAGGACGACGCTCTGGGCGGCGTGGGCGATGGAACGCAGCCGCGCCACCCGGCTCTCGTCCCGCTCGCGCAGATGGGCGAAGAAGGTCGCGATGACCGAGATCAGCACCAGCGCGATGATCTGGAAGGTGTGGTTGAGGTCCGTGAGGCTGGTCCTGACCAGCGCCACCACCGACTGGGCGAGCACCGCCAGCGCCCCGACGCAGGCCGTCGTGCGCGGCCCCGCGAACGAGGCCGTCACCGCGGGCGCGGCGATCAGGAACGGCCCCAGATGGACGTCCGGGGGAGCCAGCACGTCCACCGCCGTGACCGCCGCGATCAGCGCCAGCGGCGCGGCCAGCAGCAGCCGCCCACCGCGCCGGGAGGGGCGCGCGGCGATCGTCCGTCGGCGGGGGCCCATGTCCAAGGGATACCTCAGGCGCCGGGGCGTGTCCTGTCGCCCGTACCCGCGCGGCCGCCCAGGGCGGCGAGGGCGGCGTCCAGGACCGCGGCGCGGGGGCGGTTGTGCGGGAGGCGGGCGAGGAGGGCCGCCATGCCGCAGGTGCCGGTCAGCGCGGACAGGACGAGCCCGCCGGCCACCCCGGCCGGCAGGAGCAGCAGGACGGGGTGGACGAGCAGGCCGAGGGTGAGGCCCAGGAGCACCAGGGCGCCCGCCGCGAAGCGGACCTGGCGCTCCATGGCCCACCCGGCGGCGGCGCCCTCGGGGCGGTGCAGTCCGTACCCCGCGGCGGCCCAGCCCCCGGTGCCCCCGTCGAGGGAGGCGGCGGCCACGCCGTGCCCGGCCAGCAGGGCGGAGGCCTTCGCGGACCGGGCACCGGAGGCGCACACGACCAGGACCCGGCCGCGCCCGGCGGCCCGCCGCAGGTCCGCGACGGCCCCGGGGATCCGGTCGAGGGGGACGTTGACGGCTCCGGGCAGGTGGCCGGAGGCGTACTCGGCGGGGGTGCGGACGTCGACGACGGTGAGTTCGTCCAGGCGGGCGCGGGCCCGGAGGAGGTCCAGGGCGGCGGGGACGGGGACGGGTGCGTGCACGGCGGGTTGATCCTTTACTGTCGACGTCGCCCCGAACCGGGACGTACAGTACCCCTGGGGGTATCTCGGAGGAGTGATGGTGGAACTGGAGCTAGAGGGCGCGGAACTGAAGGCCGTGCTGAACCGGCTGCGGCGTGCGCAGGGTCAGATCGCCGGTGTGATCCGGATGATCGAGGAGGGGCGCGACTGCGAGGACGTGGTCACCCAGCTCGCCGCCGCCTCCCGGGCGCTGGACCGGGCCGGCTTCGCGATCATCGCGACGGGCCTGCAGCAGTGCGTGGCCGACGCCCGCTCCGGAGGCGCCGAGGGGGAGGACCCGCAGGCGATGCGGGCCCGGCTGGAGAAGCTGTTCCTCTCCCTGGCCTGAGCACCGGCGGCGGGGCCGCTCACAGCGCCGCGTCCAGCAGCATGAACGCGGCCACGGCCAGCAGGACCAGGGCGAAGGCCCGCTGGAGTCCGGCGGCGGAGGCCCTGGCGGCCAGCCGCTTCCCGTCCCAGGCCCCGAGCACCGCGGCCCCGGCGAAGGGGGCGACGACGCCCCAGTCCAGGCCCGGGACCTTGCCCGCCCGGGTGGCGAGCGCGGCCAGCGAGTTGACGGTGATCACCAGCAGGCTGGTGGCCGTCGCGGCGCGCATCCGCACGCCCACCACGCCCACCAGCGCGGGTACGGCGAGGAACCCGCCGCCGACGCCGAGGACGCCGGTGACCGCGCCGAGTCCGGCGCCGGCGGCCGCGGCCCGCCCCGGCCCCGAGGGGGCCGCGGCGGCGGGCGGCGCCGTCCGCAGCAGGGAGCCCGCGGCCAGGGCCGCCACCACGGCGAAGCCCCCCGTCAGGACGGCCGCCGGGATCCGGGCGGCCAGCGCACCGCCCAGCACCGCGGGGCCGAGTCCGGCCGCCGCGAACAGCAGCCCCGTGCGCCAGCGCACCTGCCCGTCGCGGGCGTGCGCGGCCAGGGCGGCCGCCGAGGTCAGGGTGACGACGGCCAGGCTCGCCGTCGTCGCCTCGACCGGACTGAACCCCAGCAGGTAGATCAGGGCGGGAACGGCCAGCACGCTGCCGCCGCCCCCGAGCGCCCCCAGCGCCAGGCCGATCACCGCCCCGGCGGCGAGGGCGAGTATGAAGGGGGTCACGCGCCGCTGCCGTCCCGGACGACCAGGCCGGCGAGCACGGCCGCGTCGAAGGAGTCGTCCACCGCGACGACCTCGCGGCCGCCGGCGTCCAGCAGCGAGGCGGCGATCGCCGCGCGCATCCCGCCCGCGCAGTGCACCCACACCTCGCCCCCCGGCAGCTCGCCCAGACGGCGGTGCAGCGTGTGGAGCGGGATGTGGAGCGACCCCGCGACGGCGCCGCCGTCGCGCCGCTCCGCGTCCCGGCGCACGTCGAGCACGACCACGCCCGGCTCCCGGCCCCGCCGGGCGGCGAGCTCCGCGAAGGTCGCCCGCGCGAACGTGGCCGGCCGCTCGCCCGGGCCCAGCCAGTCGGCCGGCGCCCCGGTGGCCGCGGCCGCGGGGCGGTCGATCCCGACCCGGACGAGCTCGCGCTGGGCGGCGGCCAGCTGCCCGGCCGAGGCGGCGAGCAGGGTGACCGGCCTGCCCCACGGGATCAGCCAGGCCAGGTACGTGGCGAGCTGCCCGTCCGCCTCGAAGTTGAACGAGCCCGCCACGTGCCCCTCCGCGAAGGCGACGCGGTGGCGCAGGTCCACCACCCACTCCCCGGCGGCCAGCCGCGCGGCTATCTCCGCCGCGTCCGCCACGGCGGGCGGGGTCAGGTCGACGGGCGCGGCACCGGCGGCGTTGGCCGGGCCCATGTGCGCGTAGTAGGCGGGGACGTCGTCCAGCTCCGCCAGGAGGCCGGCGACGAAGGTGTCCACGTCCCGGGTGAGCGCCGCGTTGGAGGCCTTCTCCCGGCCGATGGTCGAGGCGGCGGCGTCCGCCCGCGAGGCGGAGCAGAAGCTGCCGAAACCGTGCGTGGGCAGCACCGCCGCCTCCTCGGGCAGTTCGGCGGCCAGCCGGTGCGCGGAGGCGTGCTGCGCCCGGGCCAGTTCCCGGGTCAGCCGGGGTTCGACCAGGTCGGGGCGGCCCACGGTGCCGATGAGGAGCGAGCCGCCGGTGAACACCGCCACGGACCGCCCGGCCTCCTCCAGCACGTACGCGGTGTGGTGCGGGGTGTGGCCCGGGGTGGCCAGGGCGCGCAGCGCCACCCCCGCGCCGGGGTCGACCTCGACCCGCTCCCCGTCGTGCACCGGGACGTGCGGCCGGGTCATCCGGGCGGCGGCCGGCACCAGGTAGGCGGCGCCCGTGAGCCGGGCGAGCTCCGCGCCGCCGCTCACGTAGTCGTTGTGCACGTGGGTCTCCACGACGTGCGAGATCCGCACCCCGCGCCGGGCGGCGGCCGCGATCAGCCTGTCCACGTCGCGCGGCGGGTCCACGGCGACCGCCGCGGTCTCGCCGCCGGCCAGGTAGCTCCGGTTGCCGAGCCCCGGCACCTCGATCGTGTCGATGAAGAACACGGTGTACTCCATTCCAGCGAAAAATTACCCCCGGGGGTATCTGCTCCGACGGTAGCACGAATACCCCGGGGGGTATTTTTCGCCCCGAGCCGACCCCGTGCGGGCCCTGCGGCGGGGGAGGGGGGCGCCAGGACGGAAGGAGGGCCCCGCGCCGTCTCACGTAGGGTCGGCGACGAGGCCCGGTTCCGCCGGGCCGGAAGCGGGAGCGGGCCCAACTCCCCGCCGTAGCTTCACCGTCGAGGTCCGAGGAGATCCATGGCCGACACCGTCCACTCTCTGATACCCCGTCTCCACGAGCTGCTGGTGACGCACCTGACCCAGGAGGCCGCCGGGGCCGGCCGGGCGCGGGACCCCCTCTCCTCGCTCACCCGCGCGTTCCTCGGCGCCCCGCAGCCCGTCGACGTCGCCGCCGGACTCCACCAGCTCGTCACGCGCGCCACCGCCCTCGGCCCCGACGGCGCGTGGCTCGCCGCCGCCGGCCACGCGAACCTCGCGGGCATGGCCCTCACGCGGGGGGAGACCGAGCGGACCCTCTACCACCTGGGCGCCGCGGTGGAGTTCGGCTACAACGACTGCGTGGCCGTCCACGCCGGCCCCGTACGCCCCCTGCACCGCGACGCGCGCCTCCACTTCGTGTACGAGCGGATGCGCGTGAGCGCGGCCGACCTCGACGAGCTGTACTGGCTCCACCGGGAGATGCAGATCATGGTGCGGGAGGCCCGGGACGCGACGGTGGACAACATCGGCCGCACCGACGGCGGGGTGTCCTCCCTCCCCGCGGCCCCGCTGCCGACCCGTGAGCCGGACAGCCCCGGCGTCCTGGCCACCCGCATCGAGCTGGCCGCCGTGCAGACGGCGCTCCAGCAGGCCGCGCTGAAGGCGGAGTTCGGGCGCAGTTCGGGAAACACCAGTCTGGATCTCATCGACGGCGGGTGGGACCACGCCCGAACCAGGAGCGACGCCCGGTGGGCCGACGAACTGGACGCGCGGCGCGAACGGGACGCCGCGGCGCGGGCGTTCGTCGGACACCCCGGCGCCGGCCGGGTGCTCGGCCCCTGCCCGCCGCTGGGATCGATCGTCTACCCCGTCGTCTGAGCGGGGGGCGGGCCGTGGGCGCCGGCCGGAAGGGCGGGCCCTAACCGGCCGCGCGCAGGCGGGTGGCCGCCGCCTCGGCCTCGCGGACCACGCGGGCCGTGTCGACGTCGACCAGCCGGCCGCCGAGTTTGAGGGCCCGGCCCTCCACGAACACGGCGTCGATGTTCTCGGGCCGCCCGTTGAAGACGAGCTGGCCGACCCAGTCGAAGCGCGGCGCGAAGTTCAGCGCGGCCGGGTCGACGACCAGCAGGTCGGCCCGCTTGCCGGGGGTGAGGGAACCGATCCGGTCCGCGAGGCCGAGGGCCTCGGCGCCGCCCAGGGTGGCCATCCGCAGCACGTCCGCCACCTGCGGGAAGACCGAGGCGTCGGTGGCGCGGGCGCGCTGGAGGCCGATCGCCGTCTTCATGAGGGCGTGGAAGTCGGAGGTGTCGTTGGTCCCGCCGTCCAGGCCCAGCCCGACCTTGACGCCCCGGCGGCCGAGGTCGGACAGCCGCATGATGCCGGAGGCCAGCCGCATGTTGCTGAGCGGGCAGTGGGCCAGGCGCACGTCGTGCGCGGCGACGGCCGCGATCTCCGCGTCCGTCAGGTGGACGGCGTGGTTCATCAGGAGCCGGGGACCCAGCGCGCCGATGTCGGTGAGGACCCCGACCGGGTCGTCGGCGCGCTGCTCGGGGCGTTCCAGGACATGGGAGTTGAGCATGACCCCCAGCTCCTGGGCGGTCTCCCAGTGGGCGCGGTTGAGGGATTCGGCGGCCCGGGCCGCATGGGTGGCGATCTGGAAGGAGCCGAGCGGCACCGGGTCGACGAGCTCCCGCTTCACCTTCGCGGCCAGCTCCCCGTCGGGCGCCGGCGGGAACATGGCGTACGTGAACCGCAGCCCGGTCCCGGCCAGGGCCCTCACGTAGCTCTCGACGAGGTCGTACGAGAAGATGTCCACCCAGTCCACCAGCGTGGTCACCCCCGACTGCAGGGCGTCGAGGGCCGCGAGCCGGACGAAGCTGTGGAGGGCCCCGGGGGTCAGCAGACCGCGCTGGGGGTCGGTACACGCCTGGAACCAGCCGAATAAGTCCCGGTCGGTACAGCCGCCGCGGATCATGGCCTGCCACAGGTGGTTGTGGGTGTCGACGAACCCCGGCATGACCAGCTTGCCCGATGCCTCCACCACCCACGCGCCGGGCGGCGCCGTCAGCCCCGGGCCGACGGCGGAGACGGCCCCGCCGCGCATCAGCACGTCGGCGTTCTCGACGATGCCGAGCGGGCCCCCGCCGAGCGCGGGGTCCATGGTGAGCACCAGGGAGGCTCTGCGGAGCAGGACCGTCCCGCCCCCCTGGACGGGCGGACGAGGGGGCCCGGAGGGTCCGGGGGCGGCGCCGAGGGCGAGCGGGGCGGCGGCGGCCAGACCGAGGCCGGCGAGGAGACGGCGGCGGCTGGGGGCCGCGGGAGCGGTGGGGGAAGACTGCATGGCGTGTTACCTCCCGAGGGCTCAGAACGGAAGGCCCGCCGGGGCGGGACGCCGGCGGAGGCGTCGAGCCGGGGCGGGAGCGAGTACACGCAGCATGCCCAGCACATGACCGTTCGATAGACGCCGGTGGAAAACTTTTTCCGCAGCGCTTTCGGAATGGTCCCGTCCCGTCCGGTAAACCGGTTGGGCGGCCGGTTCGCGGCGGGTAGTCTCGCCGGCACACACGAGTTCCATCAGAGAGAAACGGAACGCATTGCCGAAAACATCCAAGGGCATCGAAGTCGAGGGAACCGTCGTCGAATGCCTGCGCAACGCGACCTTCAAGGTGCAGCTGCAGAACGGGCACCAGGCGCTCGCGCACATCAGCGGGAAGATCCGGAAGAACTACATCAAGATCCTTCCGGAGGACCGCGTGCTCGTGGAACTGAGCGTCTACGACCTGACCCGCGGCCGGATCGTCTACCGGTACCGCAACTGATCCGGTACCGCGCCCGAGCGCGCGAGGGGGCCGGGCTGGATGACCGGCGGCCGGTCGGCGAAGATGAGGGGCCCGTGCCGGCCCAGTGAGCGAGGAGCGTTCGCGCAGATGCCCAGTCCCGGTTCCGCCGGCGGCCCCCGCAAGCCGCCGACGATCGCCGACGTCGCCCGGGCCGCCTCGGTGTCGCCGACCACCGTGTCCCACGCGCTGAACGGGCTCGGCAAGGTCGACCCCCGGACCCGCGAACGCATCAAGCGGACCGCCGCCGAACTCGGCTACCGGCCCAACCTGCGCGCGCAGCGGCTGCGCAACGGACAGGCCAAGGCCATCGCGCTGGCCTCCTCGATGCCCTTCGCGGTGGCCGCCGGCCCCTCCCGGCTCGGCTTCTACATGGAGATCGCCGCCGCCGCGGCCGAGCGCGCCATGGCACGCGGCTACGCACTGGTCCTGGTCCCGCCCATACAGACCGGATCCCCCCTGCACTCCCTCGACATCGACGGCGCCATCGTCGTCGAGCCCGGGGAGGACGACCCGGCCGTCGCGCAGCTGCGCGAGCGCGGGCTGCCGTACGTGGCCCTCGGCCGCGAGGTGGCCCCGCGCACCGACGCCCCGTACGTGGACCTGCGCGGCGGCCCGGTCACCGCACTCCTGCTGGACCACCTGCGCGCGCAGGGGGCCCGCCGGCCGGCGCTGCTCATCGGCGCCGGCACGCGCCACTCCTCCGTCGACGCCCGCGCCGCCTTCGAGCGCGCCGCCGCCGAGGGCGGCTGGACCCCCCTCGTCGTCACCGCCCCGGAGGAGGGCGGGGAGCAGGCCGGCTACGACGCCTGCGCCGCCCTGCTGGCCGAGCACCCGCGGACCGACGCCGTCTGCGCGCTCGTCGACGTCTTCGCGGTGGGCGCCGTCCGCGCGATCCGCGACGCCGGCCTGCGGGTCCCCGAGGACGTGATGGTCGTGACCCGCTACGACGGGCCGCGCGCCCGGACCTGCGAACCCCCGCTCACGGCGGTCGACCTCCACCTCGACCGGGCCGCCGCCGACGCCGTGGAACTGCTCCTCTCCCGGCTGCGCCCCGACGGCGCCGCCGCGCAGGCGCCCCCGGCGGCGCCCGCGCCCGAGCCCCGGGTCATCGCCCGGGCCTCGTCGCTGCGCGTCACGCGGCCAGGATGAGCACCACGCCCGAGACCAGCGCGAAGGCCAGGACCAGCGGCCGCATCCGCCCGGCGTCGATCCGGTGGTGCGCCAGCCGGCTCAGCCACGCCCCCACGGCCAGAGCGGGCAACAGGGCGGCGGCCCAGCCCAGTTGGGCCGTAGTGCCCTGACCGGTCGCGAGGAGCAGGGCGAGGGAGACGACCTCGCCGACCAGGAAGCACAGGGCGACCGTGGACCGCAGCTCCGCGGGCGGCCGGTGCTGGTAGACCAGGGCCAGCGGCGGTCCGCCCACCCCGGTCGCCGTCTCGGTGAGCCCCGTGACCACTCCGGCCCCCAGATAGGCGGCCCGGCCCGGGACGAAGGCCGGCGCCGCCAGGCTCACCGCCGCCGCCACCACCGTCGCCGCGCCGACGACCAGACCGAGCCGCTCCCCGGGCACGGCCCACAGCAGCAGGAGCCCGCCCGGGGTCGCCGCGAGCCGCGCCGCCGAGATCCAGCCCGCGCCCCGCAGGTCCAGCGCGTGCCGCTCGCGCCAGACCACGTACGCGTTGAGCGGGATCATCGACGCGAGGACGAACACCGGCAGCAGCGAGGGGTCGAGCAGACCGGCCACCGGCGCCACGACCAGCGCGAACCCGAGGCCGCTGGTCCCCTGGACGAACGCGGCGGCGGCCACGACCAGGGCGAGGACCGCCACCGTCACGGCGCTCACCGGGCGGCGCTCCTGGCCCGCGCCTGCGCGGAGGTGGGGTGAGCCCGGGTCACCGGGGCCCGCGCGACCACCTCTTCGGCCAGTTCGGCCGCCCGCCGTACGAGCGAGCGGTCGTCCCAGCCGACGGGCCTGCCCCGCCACATCCGCAGCCGGCCGGCCACGAACACGGCGGTGATCTGGTCGCGGTTGCCGCGCCGGACGAGTTCCCAGGGCAGGTCCCAGGAGGGCCGCATCTCCGGCCCGCTGACGTCGACGAGCAGGAAGTCGGCGGCCGCCCCGGCGGCGATCCGGCCGGTGAGCGCCCCCAGCCCGACGGCGTCGGCACCGCCCGGGCCCCCGCGTTCCAGCCAGGACCAGCCCGCGCCGCACGAGGAGTCCCCGGTGGCCAGGCCGTAGGCGAGGCGCTGGGCGAACTCGGCGGCGTCCGCGAGGCGGAACGCGTCGCCGCGCGTGCCGTCCGTGCCCAGCCCGAAGCGGATCCCGCGTTCGGCCATGGTGGTGGCCGGGGCCACGGCGTTGCCCTTCCAGGCGCTGGCGACGGGGTTGTAGCTCACCGCGGCGCCCGCGTCGGCCAGCAGGGTCAGCTCGGAGGGGGTCACCAGGGTGGCGTGGGCGGCCAGCAACTGCGGCCCCAGGGCGCCGACTTCGCGCAGGTACTCCAGCGGGCGCAGGCCGTGCCGGACCAGGGAGCGTTCCACGGCGGCGAGGTGCTCGTTGACGTGGATCTGGACCACGGCGCCCGCTTCGGCCGCGAGCCGGGCGGTGTCCCGCAGGGTCCGGGCCGTCGCGGCCTCGGGGACGGACACCGCCAGCGAGGGGTGGATCAGCCCGGCGCCCTCGTACCGGGCGAGGTGCGCCTCGGCGGCGGCCAGCACGGCGGCGGGCTCCCTCCCGCCGGCCCCCGCGCCCTCGTCGGCGTCGTTGCAGACGAGGCCGAGCACACAGCGGATCCCGGCGTCAGCGGCCGCCGCGGCCACGACGCCGGTGTCCACGGGGGCCCGGGTCCCGGCGTCCGCGACGGTGGTGAACCCGCCGCGCAGCGACTCCAGCGCCGACAGCTTCGCCGCGACGTAGGCGGACTCCTCGTCCAGGGCCCCCTCCAGCGGCACCCATACGCGGCGGAAGATCTCGGAGGGCTCACCGAAGGCGAGGGCGGCGCCGAAGCTCTGGGTCAGATGGTGGTGCGCGTCGACGAACCCCGGCATCAGCAGGTGCCCGGGCAGCCGGACGGGGGTGAGCCCGGGGTGCTCGCGTTCCAGCAGGGAGGCCGGTCCGACGGCCCGGAAGGCGCCGTCGGCGACGACGGCCGCGTACCGCTCCATCGGTCCCTCCGGGGTCATCACGAGGTCCGGGGCCAGGAGCCGGACCCCTTCGGCCAGTCGGCCGGGGTGCGGGGGGCCGCCCGGGGCGGTGTCGGTCATCGGGAGGTTCATCTCGTCCTTCGGGTGCGGGTCAGGCATGGGGCAGGGGGTGCGGGCCGGCCGGGTCGGCGGGGGTGACGGCCGCCCGCAGGGCGCGGCCGCCGGACAGCCGGGGCCGTACGTGGTGGAAGAGGACGTTGAGGACGGCGGCGGTGAACGCGCCCACGGCCACGCCGCTTTCGAGCAGGATCCGGGCGCCGGACGGCAGGCCGGCGTAGACGCCGGGGACCAGGATCGGCAGCAGGCCCAGGGCGATCGCGACGGCGCAGACGAACGCGTGCGTGTGGCGGTCGAGTTCGGCCCGGCCGAGCATCTGCACGCCGAGCACCGTGATGACCGCGAAGACCACCATGGCGGTGCCGCCGACGACCGCGGACGGGATGACGCTGATCGCGCGGATGACGGGGGCGAGGAAGCCGATGACGATGAGCACCGCTCCGGCGGCCGCGGTGACGTAGCGGCTGCGCACGCCGGTGACCCGGACGATCCCGATGTTCTCGCCGCTGGTCACCATCAGCGGCAGCCCGAGGAAGCCGGCGAGGACGGAGACGAGGGCGTCGCCGCGGACGGTCCTCGGCACGTCGGTGCGGACGTCGATCTCCTTGCCGACGGTCTCGGCGTTGATGACGGTCTGCCCGGTGGCCTCCGCCATGGAGGCCAGGGCGTACAGCATCAGCGGCAGGGCGGCGACGAGGTGGAACTCGGGGGTGCCGAAGGGCATGGGCTGCGGGGCGCTCAGGATGCCGCCGTCGGTGATGCCGCCGAAGTCGACCCGGCCGAGGGCGAAGGCCAGCACGCTGCCGGCGATCAGGCCGAGCATCACGGCGAGTTGCCGCAGGACGCCGCTGAACAGCCAGTAGAGGGCGACGGTGAAGCCGATCGTGGCCAGGCCGAGCGCCAGGTTCGTGGTGTCGGCGAATCCGGGGGTTCCGGGCCGCCCCGTGACGAGGAGCGCGCCCACCTTCACCAGGTTGACCCCGACGATGACGATCATCGTGCCGATGACCAGGGTGGGGAAGAACTTCAGCAGGCGGGAGAAGACGGGCAGGACGAGGAAGGTGAAGGCCGCGCTGATGATGACCGCTCCGGTGGCGGTGCGCACCCCGTGCTCGTCGGCTATGGCGAGGAAGAGGATCAGCGGGGCCCCGCCGGGCAGCATCACGAACGGCAGCCGCGGCCCGAACTTCCAGGGCCCCAGCGACTGGATCAGGGAGCCGATCCCGGAGAGCACGAAGGCCGCCGAGAGCAGGTTCACGGTGAGCCGGGGGCCGAGGTGCAGGGTCGCGCTCATCAGGAAGATCGCCGAGACGGGGGTGGCCGCCATGACGAGGACGTGCTGAACGCCGAAGAGGAGGATCCGGCCCAGTGGGCGGGACTGGTCCACGGGGTGGGGGAGTGTGCGGGGACTGGACACGTTCGAGCTCCGTTCGGCTCGCTCCGGTTTCGGCCGCGGGCCGGCTCCCGGAAGGGGCGGCGGCGTGGCGGCCAAATCGATTTGGCCGCCAGTATGTGAGGGCCCTGAAGGGCCGTCAAGAGGTGCGGACGGATTGCTTCCACGTGCCCGAACGGGGGCGTCCGCTCACCGGTGCGGGGCCGTCCGGCCACCGGTGCGGGGGCATGTGGCGGGCGGTATCGGGCCGTTCGGCCGGCGGTGCGGGGCATGCGGCCGGCGGAACGGGGTCGTCCGGCCGGCGCCCGGGGCCGTCCTGCGGGCCCCGGGCACCGGCCGGGTGCTCAGTGGACGGGGTCGGCCTCGGCCGGGACGTTCGCGGGGTTCCGGTTCGGGGCCGGACCGGTCCTGCGGGGCCTGGGGGCGGGCTGCTCCGGCAGCCGGGCCAGCCTCGCGCTGATCATCGAGGCGGCGCGGCTGACGGCGTCGCACAGCGGGGGGATCAGCCTCTCGTCCAGGCCGGTCACCGCCACGGCGGCCACCACCCGGCCGGACCCCGACCGCACCGGAGCCGCCACGCACGACAGCGCGTCCACGCACTGCCGGTAGTCGAAGGCCAGCCCCCGCTCCCGCACCACGGCGGCCTCGCGCGCCCAGGCGGCCTCCGTCCATCCGGCCGGGCGCCGCGGCACCGGGGCGGACGCCGCGAGGACCAGTTCGGCCGCGCTCCCGGGCGGCAGGACGACCCCGGAGCGCAGCGGGAAGACCTCGTCCACCTCGCCCCGCATGCCCCCGACGACGATGATGTGTCCCGCCTCGGGCACCGACAGGCTCAGGCTCACCCCGCCGCCGACGGCCGCGAGTTCCCGCAGCGGCTGGGCGGAGGCGGCGCGCAGGGCGCGCGCCGGATGCCAGGCCTGCCCCAGCCGGAACGTCCGGGGGCCCAGCCGGTAGCGGCCCTCGTGACTCTGCACCGCGCCCAGCGCCACCAGCTGCCCGAGCAGCCGGTGGGCGGTGGCCTTCGGCAGCGCGGCGTCATTCGCCAGCCGGGTCAGCCCCACCTCGTCGTCGTGCGCGAGTACTTCCATGAGTGCGAACGCGCCTTCCAGCACGCCGCGTCCCTCGGCGCCGGATCTCGCCATGAGGGTCCCCCTCTCATGCCGGGCCGTCGATCGGACGGCCCCACAACTCCCCGTTCGGACCAGGTCAGTTGGGGTGCCGGTATGGTTCCCGTCACCCGCCGGTCCGTTGAATGGACCCGATCATTGCCCGCCGGGGGCGATCGCGCCACTGTGTTCCTCGTCAAGGGACGGAACGCCAGGACTCCTGCGGAAGTCAAGGCCTCGTCCGGTCACAGCAAACAGGGGAGGCACTTATGAGCGCCATCAAGACGAGCGCCAAGCAGTTCAAGTACGTCATGGGCGCGCTGACGGCGGTGTTCTTCTCCGCTTGTTCCGCCAGCTGACGTAGAGCCAGGGGGTGGGGGCGGCACGCCGCCCCCACCCCTTCGTCCCGTTCGAGGTGCGAGGGAGGCATCAGTGCTGGAGACCGCTGTCCGGCAGGTGCGGGTGGCCACGGCCATGGTGTTCGGCCGGCGGCTGAACGTACGGGCCGTGGAACGGCTGGTCGCCGACGCGCTCGTCACGCTGGAGGAGTTCGGTTCGCTCGGCGACGACGTCGACGAACTGGCCGACGGACCGTTCACCGATCCGGCCGAGCGCCGCGACCTGCAGAACCGGGCGCTCCAGCGCACCGTGCGCAGACTCGCCGCTCGCTCGCCCTTCTACCGCGAACGGCTCGCCGGAGTGGACCCGGCCACCGTCACGACCGAGACGCTGACCCGCATCCCGGTGACCCGCAAGGCAGACCTGATCGCCCGGCCCGCCGACTTCCTGTGCAGCGCCCCGTACCTGGTGACGCAGACCACCGGCACCACCGGCGCGCCGGTCCAGATCTGGCTCTCCCGCTACGAGATGGAGCTGTGGCCCGCCCTCATCGCGCTGTCCCTGGTCCTGCGCGGCGACCTCGGCCCCGGCGACCGGATGCAGATCAACCTCAGCTCCCGGGCCACCGCCGCCGTCCAGGAGGACGTCGCCGTGTGCCGCCTCGCCGACGCGGCCTGCCACGTCGTGGGCCAGGTCCCGCCCGAGGAGTCCGTCGAGCACCTGCTCGGGCGCTCCGGCCCCCGGCCGACCGTACTGACCGGCAATCCCAGCTACCTCGCCCGCATGGTGACCGCCGCCCGCGAACGCGGTTACGGGCCGGAGGACTTCGGGCTGCGCGCGGTGTACGCGGGAGGGGAGGTGCTGTCGCGCAACCTGGCGGCCGCCTTCCGCGAGACCTTCGGCGCGCGCACCGTCGGAGACTCCTTCGGCATGACCGAGCTGCTGCCCGTCAGCGGCCGCACCTGCACGCGCCACCACCTGCACATCGACCCCAACATGGGGTACACGGAGGTCCTGGACCTGGAGACCGGCGAGCCCGCCGGACCCGGCCGCCTCGGCGAACTGACGGTCACCCCGTACTTCCCCTACCGCGAGTGCATGCCCGTCCTGCGGTACGCCACCGGCGACGTGGTCCGCACCCTGGACGGCGAACCCGACTGCGAACTCGCCTCCGTCCCCGCGGTCTCCCACATCCTCGGCAAGGCCGGACGGCTGCACCGCACCGCCGACGCGATCGTCACCCCGCGCGACATCGTCGAGGCCCTGGACGGCACCCCCGGCCTGCCGTTCCCGCTGCGCCACCGGGCCGAGGTCACCGACCGGGGCCGGCTGCACGTGGAGGTCGCCTCCAAGGAGACCGGCGCCGCCGAGGTGACCGCACGGCTGCTGGCCGAGGGCATCGACGCCGACGTCACCGTACTGCCGCTGGACGAGGCGGAGGCGGCGCGGCGCTTCCCGCTCCGCTGCGACCTGCTGGAGCACACCTTCACCCGGAGCCAGGCATGACGGTCCTCTTCCAGCTCGCGGTCGGCTGCGCCCTGGCGCTCGCGGTGTGCGCCGGCGCCGTCGGCTACTTCCGCACCGTCCGCACCCCCCGGCCGCCGATCGGCGTCTTCAACGGCGCCGACATCTTCCTGATGATGGGCTTCGTCCTGGCGCTGCCCTACCTCTACCTGGCGCTGCCCGGCGCCGTCCTTCCAGTGGTGCTCGCGCTGGCCTTCGCCGGCGGACTGTCCGTCGGCTACCAGCCCGTCATCGGCGACGGCCGGCTGCGCTGGGCGCTGATCGCCGCGCTGATCGCGGCGGTGCTCGGCACCCACCTCGCCTTCGGCGACACCGGAGCGCCGTACTGGATCGCCAACAGCTGCGTCGTCGGCCTGGTCGTCGTCTCCGCCACCAACATCAACGTCCAGGGCGGGATGCGGCTGAGGAACGTCGCCTGGTTCCTGCTCGCGCTCACCGCCTACGACGCGTTCTTCGCCTGGGTCGTCCCCCTCACCGAGGAACTTTCCGACGCCATCCAGGGCTACCCCTTCGCCCCGGCCGCCGGACTGCGCGTCGGCGAGGACCTCGGTGCCGTCCTCGGCATGGGAGACCTGCTGGCCTACGCGCTCTTCACCACCACCGCGTACAAGGCGTACGGGAAGGCGGGGCTGCGCACCGGGCTCGTGCTGGTCGTGCTCTTCGGCGCGGTGGCCCCGATGGCCACCCTGCACATCGCCGGCGCGGTCACCGGGCACGCCCCGGCGATGATCCCCGCCCAGGTCTTCTTCGGCCCGGCGGCCTTCATCGGCCACCTGTTCCTGCGCCGCCGGGGCCCGGAGCGGCGGATGGCCGACGTCACCTTCCGCCGCGACCGGATCGGCGCCGCCCCGGCACCGAGGCCCGCCCGCGCGGCGGCCTAGGCTGGCCCCATGACGATCACGGTGCGGGAGATGGACGGGGCCGACGTCGGGGCCGTCTCGGAGATCCGGGTGCGCGGGTGGCAGGCGGCCTACGCCGGCCTCGTGCCCCAGGAGTACCTGGACGCGATGTCGGTCGAGGAGGACGCCGCACGGCGCGGGCAGTGGTTCTCCCGGCCGGAGCGCACGTCCCGCGACCTGGTCGCGGTCGGCGAGCGCGGACCGGTGGGGTGGATCTCCTACGGGCCCTGGAGGGGCGAGGCGCCCGCCGCGCCGGGGGCGGGCGAGGTGTACGCCCTGTACGCGGCCCCGGAACTGATCGGCACCGGCATCGGCCGGCGGCTCCTCGACGAGGCCCACGCCCGGATGCGCGGCGAGGGCTTCGAGGCGTCGGCCCTGTGGGTCCTCGCCGGCAACGAGCGGGCCCGCCGCTTCTACGAGCGGGCCGGCTACCGGGCCGACGGCGAGGCCCAGGACGACCCCTATGACGGGATCGTCCTCACCGAACTCCGCTACCTGCGCGCGCTCTGAGCCCGGCCGCCGCAAGCGGCTCCCGGCCGAGGTTGCTTCCTCGGGCCCGGCCCCCCAGGATGGCCGGATCGTGCGTACGCGCCGCGCCCTGGGGTACCAGAACCCCGGCATGGAGGGGGCCCGTACCGGTCGTCGAGGACAGGGAGAGCGGTGTGAGGACGAGTGTGATCGCCAGGGTGGTTCCGGTGCTGCTGCTGGCCGGGCTGTTCATGGCCCCGCCGGCGAACGCGGGGGAGGCGCTCGCCGCCCACCGTGCGGGCCCGGCGCTGAGCGCGGCGGCGGCCCCGGGCGGAGCGGCGGCGGCCGGATCCGTACGGGAGGCGGCCGCGAACGCCCCCGCCCGGACCCTCGCGGCGGGGGTGTCCAAGGACAAGGACAAGAAGAAGTCCAAGAAAAAGAAGAAGGGCTTCCTCGGGAAGCTCGGCACCGCCGCGCTGATCGTGGGCGTGGTGATCCTGCTGCTGATCGTGGCCGCCGTCATCGCCGTGGTCGTGATGATCGGCCGTCGCCGCCGGCGCGGCTGACGGCCGACGGCCCGGGCGGCTACGCGCGGGTGCCGGTGATCACGTAGTAGTCGAGGAGGCCCTGTTCCCAGGCCAGCCGGAAGTTCCTCGGCCAGGTGCCGGGCTTCCACTGGCCGGAGAGCCAGTGGTCCCAGCCGGGCCACACCGAGGGGCCGATGGACTCGCAGCGGACCCCGGTCAGCCCCGACCGGGCCAGGGCGTCCGTCAGCTCGGACGGCGGGCGGGCGATGTCGAGCCCGTCCGCGAAGGTGTCGAGCAGCTCCGCCAGCCGCGGGGCCGCTCCGGGGTCCGCGGCGAAGAAGCTGGTCACCGCGGCCCGGCCGCCGGGCCGCAGGACCCGTGCGGTCTCCGCGGCGAACCGGCCCAGGTCGTCGAAGTGCTGGGCGGCCTCCACGCTGTAGACGCAGTCGAACTCGCCGTCCCCGAACGGCATGTCCTCGGCGGCCCCGCGCACCAGCCGCAGCCGCTCCGGCCCGGTCCCGTCCAGCAGCCCGGCGTTGGCCCGGCGGGCCCGGTCCAGCTGCTGGGGGTGGATGTCCATCCCCGTGACCCGGGCCGGCCCGTACTCCCCGACCGCCAGGGCGCAGCCCACGCCCAGCCCGCAGCCGACCTCCAGCAGCTGCCCGCCGGCCAGGGGGCCGGCGGAGTCCAGCACCCGCCGGTACAGGTCCTGCTGGCTGCGGATCCGGTCGTCGACGGTGGGCGGGCCGTCGAGGTCCTCGGGCCGCCAGTAGCCGAAGTTGATGAAGCCGCCCGCGAAGACGGGGACCGCGCTGAGGTCGGCGGGACCGTAGGTCTCGCGTACGGTCGCCCGCATGTCGCCGGACCGGTCGGCTTGGGTCATGGGTGCACCTCCGAGCCCAGTGTGGCGGCGCGGTGACGTTCTGTCGACGGTGCCCCCGGCGCGCCGGGGGCACCGTCGACCGCTCACCGTCGACGGGTCACGCGAGCCCGGAGGCGTCGGGCAGGACCAGTGCCGAGCCGCCGTGGAGCGTGACGCGCACCGGGGTGAAGGCGGTGGCGTCCAGGATCGACTCGCCGGTGCCGGGGTTGCGGGCGAAGCGCGGGTGGGCGCCCGCGCTGATCTGCCAGCGGACGCGGTGGCCGGCCGGGAAGCGGTGGGCGGTGGCGCTCATCTCCACGGTGGCCCGCGAGGGCTCCCCGCCGGCCGTACGGAACCGGGCGAACCCGTCACAGACGTTGACGGAGCGGCCCTTCGGGTCGACGTCGCACAGGCGCGTGAAGACGTCGGCGTGTCCGGTGTCCGTGGAGACGCTCAGCCGGGCGGAGACGGGCCCGACCACGTCGAGGGGTTCGGCCAGCGGCGGGCCGGTGAACGTCAGGACGTCGTCCCGGGCCTCCAGGGTCGCGTTGTCCCGGGCGCCGGCGGTGCGGGAGAGCAGCGCGCCGCCGAGGGAGGGGGTGGGGTCGGCCGGGTCGTAGCGGAACTCCGCCGCCGGCGCGGGGTCCGCGGGGGCCCGCCGGGTGAGCCGGCCGTCCGGGGCGGCGTACCACGGGGCTGCGGCCGCGGCCGGCGGCCAGTGGTCGAGGTCCCGCCAGGCGTCCTCGCCGCCCACGTGCACGCGCACCGCGCCGGGGCGCCGGCCGGAGGGGTCGCCGCACAGGTGGGCGCGCAGCCACGCGAGGCTCTCGGCGAACACCTCGGGCCAGCCCTGCTGGAGGGCGGAGGTGTGGGTCCAGGGGCCGACGAGCAGGGAGGTCTCGCATCCGGCCCGGCGCAGCCGGCCGTACTGCTCGAAGGTCTGGTCGGCCAGGGCGTCGTGCCATCCGGTGACCAGGGCCGTGGGCACGCTGAGCCGATCCGCGACCTCCGCCGTGGACGCGCCCCGCCAGTAGGGGTACTCGGCGTCCGGGTGTGACATCACCTGGTCCAGCCAGGGCAGTTCGGTGCCGAAGGCCGGCACGTGCGCCCCGCGCAGCGGCTGCGCGGTGGTGACCTCGCGCAGACGGCGCTGGAGGCGCAGGGTCGCCTTGAGGAACGGCACCATGCCCTGGTGCTGGAAGTTCATGCCCGCGCCCACCGCGAGGGCGTTCTCCAGGCGCAGCGCGCCGTCCGCGTGGAACAGGGCGTGCGGGTCGTGCAGCCCCACCTGGACCACCATCGCCTTGAGCTCCGGCGGCGGGTCGGAAGCGAGGGCCCACTGCACGTAGCCCAGGTAGCTGGGGCCGACGGTCCCCAGCGTTCCGTTGAACCAGGGCTGCTCGCGCAGCCAGGACACCGTGGCCCGGCCGTCGGCGGCCTCGTTGCGCCACAGGTCGAACGCGCCGCCCGAACCGCCGGTGCCGCGGCAGCTCTGCAGGACCACGTGGAAGCCCTGCTCGGCGAAGAGCACGCCGTACTGGGGCGACCACGGCAGGCCCCGGCCGTAGGGCGAGCGGACCAGGAGGGTGGGGAAGTCGCCCTGGGCGCGCGGGAAGTAGTGGTCGGTGATCAACGGGCTGCCGTCGGCGGCGGGCACCGCCAGCCCGGGCTCCCATCCGGCCTCGTACCGCTTCGCCGGCAGGCCTCGCCAGGTCGCCCTCATCATCCGCGAGGAGAGCGGCGGCTTTCCGGAGGGCTGCGCCCAGGCCGGCCGGACGTCGGTCGCGGGCATGCGTGAAGTCATCGTTCGTTCCCCCTCTTATTCCCGTACGATGTACGAGAATAGCCGATGATTGGATGGCCTCGGCAAGAGCCGCCTCGGACATCAGTGGGAAAGGGAGCGCGAGGACATGTCCAGTGAAGGAAAAGCCGACGCCGGGGGCGTCGACCCCGAACAGCTCTGGCTGCGTCCCGCCGGGCCGCGCAGGGGCCGCAGGCCGTCCTTCACCCGGGAGGCCATCACCGCGGCGGCCGTGGCCCTGGCGGACGCGGAGGGACTCGAAGCGGTCACCATGCGGCGGGTGGCCGCCGAGGTCGGAGCGGGGGTCATGTCGCTCTACAGCTACGCCCCGGACAAGGAGACGCTGCTGGAACTGATGGTCGACCACGTCAGCGGGGAACTCACGGCCCCGGCACCCGGCGGCGACTGGCGGGCCGACCTGAAGACCGTGGCCCGCCTCCAGCGCGCCCACATGCTGAGCCACCCCTGGCTGCCCGCCGCCCTGTCCACCCCCCGCGTTCCGGGCCCCAACACCCTGGCCTTCATGGAACACGTGCTCGCCGTCCTGCGGCCCAGCGGGCTGGACGGCGCGGCGAAGCTGGAGGTCTTCGCCCAGACCACCGCGTTCGTGGCCGGGTACGTCACCCACGAGATCGCGCAGGCCTCCGTCTCGCGGTCACCGGACCGGGCCGCGGCCGTGGGCCGCTACCTCGCCGCCGTAGCCGCCGACGGCCGCCACCCCGAACTCGCGGAGGCCCTCTCCGCCCCGGGACGCCCCCTCACCCCCGACGCCGTCTTCGCCCGGTTCCTCAACCGGCTGATCGACGGCCTCGGCACCGGCTGACGCCACACGGCCCGCGACGGCCGCCCCGGCCCCGCCCGCTCCGATCCGCTCCGACCCGTCGATCCCACCGAGAAGGCGACCACCAGCACCATGCAGCACACCGGTCCGCAGTCCCTCGACCGCGCGCTGGCCCTCGTCGACGCCGTGGCCGCGGCGCCCGGCCCGGTCAGCGCCAAGGCCCTGGCCCGCCTCGCGGGCTGCTCCCTGTCCACCGCCTACCACCTGCTGGGACCGCTCACCGAACGCGGCTACCTGGTGCGGAGCGCGGGCGGGTACGCGCTGGGGCCCGCGCTGCCCCGGCTGCACCGCAGCTTCCTGCACCAGCTGGCCCCCGCCCCGGGCATGGCCGACCTGCTCGCCCGGCTGCGGCGGGCCACCGGCGGCGAGAGCTACTACACGGCCTACCGGGGCGGGGTGATCACCGTCGTGGACACCACCGCGCCGGTGACGGACACCGCGAACCCCTTCGCACCGGGCCGCGAGACCCGCGCGCACGCCACCGCCCACGGCAAGGCGCTCCTCGCCCGGCTGACCCCGAGGGCCCGGCGCCGCTACCTCGCCGAGCACGGGATGGCCCGGCTGACCCCGGCGACCATCACGAGTGAGGAGGCGCTGGAGGCGGAGCTGCTGCGGGTGCGCGCGGCGGGCCTGGCGGTGTCCGTGGGGGAGGCGGACCCGGCCTGGACCTGCCTGGGCGTCGCCCTGCCCCCGGCGGGGGAGGACCGGGACGCGGTGCACGCGCTGTCGGTGTCGGTGCCGACCGAGGAGTTCCGGCGCCGCCCGGACGCGATCCGCACCGCCCTCACGGAGGCGGCCGCGGGCCGGATCTGAGGGGCCTGGGCCGTGTCCTCCGCCGCGGGCCCGGTCCGGCCCGATCCCGAAGACGCGGCCTCGCGGCCCGTATTCCGCTTCTGCCGGAATCCGGGCCGTCGGGCGTGCGGCGGACCGCCCCCGCGTGCCAGGCTGGCCGCATGATCTTCATCGCCGTCAGGTTCGACGTCCGCCCCGAGCACAGCGACGACTGGCTCACCCTCGTCGACGACTTCACCCGCGCCACCCGCTCCGAGCCGGGCAACCTCTTCTACGACTGGTCCCGCAGCGTGGACGACCCGAACAAGTACACCCTGCTGGAGGCGTTCACCGACGCCGAGGCCGGCGCCGCCCACGTCGCGTCGGACCACTTCAAGGCCGGCATGGAGACCCTGGCCGGAGCGATCGCCTCCACCCCGGAGATCATCCACGTCGAGGTGCCGGGCCAGGGCTGGAGCGCCATGGCCGAACTGTCCCCCCGCGACTGACCCCGCCCCGTACGGGAGCGCCGTGACGTGCCGTCACGGCGCTCCGGTACGGGATCGGGACACCGCCGTCACGTCGCGGGGATGGACCCCGTGGCCCCGTGGCCGAAAACTGTGGGAGCAGGAGCAGCCCGACCACAGGGGGTTCGCACGCCATGAGCGACGGCAGAGGTGGACCGGACGTGCCCCGTCCGGAGAACGACGCGTCGGTCCCCTCCCACGGGACCGCCCCGGGCGCCGGCGGAGGCTTCACGGACCCGCCCCCGGGCGGCGACGGCATCATCGTCCAGGGCGGCCGCACGGCCTCGGGCCCGAACGACCCGCGGGCGATCGGTCCGAAGCAGGACGACCCGCGCGCCATCGGTCCCAAGCAGGACGACCCGCGCGCCATCGGTCCCAAGCAGGATGATCCCCGGGCCGTCGGCCGGGGGATCATCGTGCAGGGCGGGCGGACCGGGCATCCGGACACACGAAGGCGCGTCAGAAGCGGGCCAAGAAGAAGACGAAGACCATGATGCTGGTCATCGGCGGTGTCATGGTGCTGGCCCTCGGCGGGTTCTTCGTCGGCAGCCGGCTCGGCCACGATCCGGCCACCCTCCAGCCCCAGGCGGCCGCCACGCCCACCGCCACGCCCACCGGCGCGACCCCCGCCGACACCCCCGGCGGGGCCCCTTCCGCCGCCTCCGGCGGCGCCGCCCCCGCCACCGGTGAGGCCACCCCGGCCCCTGCGGCCCCGGCCGCCTCCACCCCGCCCGCCCGGGCCGGCGGCAGCCCCACGCCGGGCCGTTCCACGCAGTCGGCGCCGCCGCCGAAGCAGTCGAGCGCGCCCCCTCCGGCGGCCGAACCGGCGCTGGCGCTGCGCCCGGCCGCCGTACGGGAGTTCTGCGCGAACGGCGAATGGCCGGCCACCCTGCTCGTCCGCAACAGCGGCGGCGGGAAACTGACCTGGTCCCTCGGGCGGCTTCCCGCCGGGGTCACCGCCAGCACCTCCGGCGGCTCCCTCACCGCCGACGCCTCACAGGTGATCACCCTCGGCGGCCGGGCCGAACAGCAGCCCCCGAACGGCCGGTTCACGATCGGGTTCACCAGCAACGGCGGCTCCGGCCAGGTGACCGTGACCTGCGCCTGACCCGGCGGCGGGCCGGTGCCGCGCCCGAGGGGCACGGCACCGGCCCGTCAGACCTCCTCCGGGAAGGCGTCCGGGACGCCCAGCACGGGGGCGATCGTCCGCCAGATCGTCGCGCGCGCCGTGGCGAGGTCCACCCGGGGGTCGTCGAGCATCAGCCGGATGCCCAGCCCGTCGCACAGGGCCAGCACCAGCGTGCCGAGCGCGGCCACGTCGCAGTCGCGGAACTCCCCGGACGCGATGCCCCGCTCCACCGCCCCGCCCACCCACGCGTGCAGCTGCTCGTACAGGTCGACCGCGAGGTGCCGGGCCGCCGCGTCGCGCTGGGCGCGCACCCACAGCTCCTGCCAGAGCTTCCAGTCCTGGCGCAGCTCCGCGTCCGTCGGCAGCATGCTCCGCAGGATCCGGGCCAGCGCGACCGCCGCCGGGACGGAGCCCGCCCCGTCCCCGGAGTCCTTCCCGGTCTGGGCGAAGGAGTGCGTCATCGCCTCGGCGAAGAGCTTCTCCCGCGTGTCGAAGTGGTAGTGCAGCAGGGCCTTCGAGACACCGGCGTGCTCGGCCACCTTGCGCATGCTGATGCTCTCGAAACCGATGTCCGCGATCACCTCGCACGCGGCCGTGAGGATCCGCTCACGTGTCTCGAGTGCGCGCTCGGCCTTGGTCACGTCGGCTGCTCCCCGTGTCGGCGCCCCCGGTCCGGGCGGGCTGGCCCGGCCGCCGTGGCGGGCACCCCGCCATCCTCGCGCATCGCGGCCCCTGCGTTCCCTCCGTACGTGTGGAAGCCCCGGCCCGTCTTGCGCCCCAGCCGCCCCGCCTCGACCATCCGGGCCAGCAGGGGCGGCGGGGCGTACAGGGGCTCCCGGTACTCCGCGTACATCGACCGCGCGATGGCCTGCACGGTGTCCAGCCCGATCAGGTCGGCCAGCGCGAGCGGCCCCAGCGGGTGGGCGCAGCCCAGGGTCATGCCCCGGTCGATGTCCTCGGCCGAGGCCCGCCCGCCCTCCGCCATGCGGACGGCGGCCAGCAGGTAGGGCACGAGCAGCGCGTTGACCACGAACCCCGCCCGGTCCCGGGCGCGGACGACCTCCTTGCCCAGCACCCCGGAGGCGAACGCCCCCACCCGCCGGACGGTCTCCTCGCCGGTGAGCAGGGACGGCACCAGCTCGACCAGCGGGAGCACCGGTACCGGGTTGAAGAAGTGCAGGCCGATGACCCGTTCCGGCCGCGAGGTGGCGGCGGCCAGCCGGATGACGGGCAGCGACGAGGTGTTGGTCGCCAGCACGGAGTCCCGGCCCGCCACCACCCGGTCGAGGCGGGCGAAGACCTCCAGCTTGGCCGCCTCGTCCTCGGCCACGGCCTCGACGACCAGGTCCCGGTCGGCCAGCCGGCCCAGGTCCGCGGTCACCGTGATCCGGCCGGCGGCGGCGTCGCGTTCCGCCGGGGTCAGCCTGCCGGAGGCCGCGGCGCGCCCCAGGGAGCGGATGATCCGCTCCCGGCCGGCGGCCGCCGCCGCGGCGTCCGTCTCCACGACCACGACGTCCCGCCCGGCGCGGGCGCAGACCTCGGCGATGCCGGATCCCATCAGCCCGCAGCCCACGACCCCGACCCGTGCGAACCCGGCCTCTTCGGCCCGGGCCTCCTCGACATCGACATCGGCACCGGTCATCCGTGCGTCCTCCCTGCGCTGGTTGGTCTGGTGTGCCGGGGGCGGTGCGCACGGCGTCCGTCCGCACCGCCCCCGGGGGAGCCGGGCCGGGGTCAGCCCGCCGACGGCATCCGCAGGACGCCCGTGCCGCGCTTGACGAGTTCGCCCGCGACGATCAGCCGCTGGATCTCGGATGTCCCCTCCCAGATCCGGTCCACGCGCAGCTCGCGGTAGAGGCGCTCGACCGGGTACGAGCGGTCGTAGCCGCGTCCTCCGAAGATCTGCAGGCAGCGGTCGACGACGCGGCCCGAGGCCTCGCTCGCCGCCAGTTTGGCGATGGCCGCCTTGGCGTGCAGCGTCTTGCGGTCCTCCGTGCCCGCGTCGACCTCCCAGGCGACCTGGTGGGTGTAGGCGCGGTTGACGGCGATGTCGACGGCGCTGTCCGCGAGCATCCCCTGGACGAGCTGGAACTCGGCGATCGGCGAGCCGAACTGGCGCCGCTCGACCGCCCAGTCCCGGGCCAGTTCCAGCGCCCGCTCCGCCGCCCCGATCGTCCGGGCGGCGATCATCAGCCGCTCCTCCGTGAACCAGGAGCGGGTGATGTCGTAGCCCCGGCCCACCTCGCCCAGTACCGCCGTGTCGGGGACGAAGACCTCGGTGAAGGTGAACTCGGGGTGCTCGTAGACGAAGGTGTGCATCCAGCGCGGCACGCGGGTCATCTCGACGCCCGGGGTGTCCTTGTCCACGAGGAACAGCGTCGGCGCGCCCTCCTCCCCGGCGGCGGCCAGCACGATCATGAAGTCGGCGTGGTCCCCGACCGTGACGAACCACTTCTCCCCGTTCAGCAGCCAGCCGCCGGCGGTCCGCGTCGCCGTCGTCCGCAGGCTCTGCGGGTCGGAGCCGGCCTCGGGCTCCGACACCGCGTAGCAGTCCCGGCGCTGCCCGCGGATCACGGGGACGAGGTAGCGCTCGCGCTGTTCGGGGGTGCAGTACGACAGGGCGTTCGCCGGGCGCCACACCATGTCCCACAGCGCGCCCGTGAGCCGACCGAGTTCGGCCTGGACGGTGACCTGCTCCAGGATGCTCAGGCCCGCCCCGCCCCACTCGCGGGGCATGTTGACGGCCTGGAGCCCGCTGTCGAGGACCGCGTCGCGGATCTCGGTGTGGGCGTGCGGCGGCAGGCCGTTGTTCTCCTCGCAGTCGGTCTCGTACTTCATGATGAACCCGGTGAGCGCGCGCGCCGCGTCCTTCAGCTCTTCCTGACGGGGCGTGAGGCGGAAGTCCATGTCGTTCCCTTGCTGTCGGTGGGGGCTGGTCGTCGTCAGGAGGCGGAGGGGAGGGCGAGGACCCGGGTGCCGCGCTTGATCAGCTCGTTGGCGATGATCAGCCGCTGGATCTCGGAGGTGCCCTCCCAGATCCGGTCGACCCGCAGCTCCCGGTACATGCGCTCGACGGGGTACGAGCGGTCGTAGCCCCGGCCGCCGAAGACCTGGACGCACCGGTCGACGACCCGGCCCGCGGCCTCGCTCGCCGCGAGCTTCGCCGTGGACGCCTTCGCGTGCAGGGTCTTGGGGTCGGCGCCGGGCAGGCCCGCCTCCCAGGCGACCTGGTGGGTGTAGGCGCGGTTGACGGCGATGTCGACGGCGCAGTCCGCGAGCATCCCCTGGACGAGCTGGAACTCGGCGATCGGCGAGCCGAACTGGCGCCGCCCGACCGCCCAGTCCCGGGCGAGCTCCAGGGCCCGCTCGGCGGCTCCGACCGTCCGGGCGGCGATCATCAGCCGCTCGTCGGTGAACCACTCCTTCGTCAGCTCGTAGCCGTTGCCGACCCCGCCCAGCACGTCCTCGTCGGGGACGAACACGTCGGTGAAGGTGAACTCGGGGTGCCCGTTGACGGCGGAGTGCATGAACCGCGGGACCCGGGTCATCTCGACCCCGGGGGCCGCCTTGTCGACGAAGAACAGGGTGGCCGCCCGCTCGGGCCCCGCGTCCGCCTGCACCAGCAGGAAGTCCGCGATGTCGCCGCAGGTCACGAACCACTTCTCGCCGTTCAGCAGCCAGCCGCCGGCCGTCCGGTCGGCCGTGCTCGTCCCCGAGCCGGGATCGGAGCCCGCGCCCGGCTCGGTCACCGCGAACGCGTCGAACCGCTCGCCCCGGATGACCGGCAGCAGGTACTTCTCCCGCTGTGCCTCCGTGCCGTACGCCAGGACGTTCGCGGGCCGCCAGGGGATGTCCCACAGGCAGTTGGTGACCTTGCCGAACTCCTCCTCGACGATGACCTGGTCCAGCAGGGACAGACCGGCGCCGCCCCAGGCGGCGGGCATGTTGATCGCGTAGACGCCGGCCTCGATCGCGGCGCGGGTCAGCTCGCGGACGGTGTCGGCGGGCAGCGGGCCGCCCGCCTCCTCCGCCCGCTCCTCGTACCGCATCAGGAGCCGCGCGTAGGCGGCGGCCCGTGCCTTCAGGGCGGTCTGCTCGGGGGTGTAGCGGAAGTCCAACGTGTCCTCCGGGGGTGCGGATGCGGTGGCGGCCGGGTCAGGCCTTGGGGGCGTCGGCGGGGGCGGTCAGGACGGCCCGCGCGTCGAGGGCGAGGGCTCCGTCGGGGCGTACGAGGAGGGGGTTCACCTCCAGTTCGGCGATCTCGGGGTGGGCCGCCGCGACGGTGGTGACCCGCTCGATCACGGCGGCCGCCGCGGCCACGTCGAGCGCGGGCCGGCCGCGCACGCCGTCCAGCAGCGCCGCGCCGCGCAGCCCGCGCAGCAGGGCCTCGGCCCGCGCGGCCGTGACGGGGGCCAGGGCGAAGGCGACGTCGTGCAGGGTCTCGGTGAGGACCCCGCCGAAGCCGACCAGGGCGACCGGTCCGAACCTCGGGTCCCGCCGCACGCCCACGATCAGCTCGACTCCGTCCGCGAGGCCGGCCATGGCCTCGACCGAGTACGCGGGCGCGCCCAGCCGCTCCCGCATCTCCCGGTACGCGGCGAGGAGCGCGGCCCGGTCGGGCAGGGCCAGCGCCACCCCGCCCGCGTCGGACTTGTGCGGCAGGTGCAGCGCCTTGAGCACGTACGGGCCGTCGAACTCCGCCGCCGCCTCCAGGAGTTCGCCCTCGTCGGTCACCTCGTACGCCGGGGGGAAGGGCACCCCGCCGGAGGCGAGCAGCGCCCGCACCCCGTGGTAGCCCGGGTCCCGCAGCGGCGCGGCGGGCTCCGGCAGCGCGGGTACGCCGCCGGCCGGGGCGGGCCGGACGGCGAGGGCGGCCAGGGCCCGGGCCGCGTCCTCGGTCGCGGAGAACACCGGCACCCCCGCCTCGGCGAGCACCCGGCAGCTGGGCGAGTGCGGGTACATCGACTGCACCACGAGGGGCTTCGCCGTCCCCGCCAGGTGCGAGACGATCTCCTTCGCGGCCCGGGTCTCGCCCTCCGCGAGGACGGAGCCGCCCGCCGGCCCGCCGCCGAGACCGCCCCCGGCGGCGGCGTAGCCCCCGAAGTAGCCGGTCATCAGCACGGCGTCGACCTCCTCGGCGGCGAGGAGCTCCCCGACGGTGTCCGCGTACGACAGCGGCCGCCGCTCGCCCATCCCGGCCAGGTCGACGGGGTTGGCGACCGAGGACTGGTCCCACAGGACGGTCCGCAGCCGGTCCCGGAGCGGGCCGCCGAGCTCCGGTACCTCCAGCCCGGCGTCCTCGGCCGCGTCGGCGGCGATCGCGCCGTGGCCGCCGCCGTCGGTGAACACCGCGGTGCGCCGGCCCCGGCCGCGGGCCCCCGAGGAGAGCGCCGCGAGGGCGACGGTCATCTCCCGGGGCGTGCGGACCGGTACGACACCGGCGTCGCGGCAGGCGGCCGCGACCACGTCGGCGGAGGTGGTGAGCGCCCCGGTGTGGGACCGGGCGCTGCGCGCGGAGGCGGAGCCCCGGCCGGCGGTGAGGAGCACCACCGGTTTGCCCGCCGCCGCGGCGGCCGCCGCGAAGGCCCGGCCGTCGCCGAAGTCCTCGGCGTACACGGCGATGGCGGTGGTGGGCTCGTGCCGGGCGCAGTCCGCGACGAGGTCGACGAGGGTGACGTCGGCCTGGTTGCCGAGCGAGACGAACCGGGAGAAGCCCAGGCCGTGCGGTGCGCCGCGGAGCTGGAGTTCGAGGGCGAGGTTGCCGCTCTGGCTCAGCAGGGCGACGCCGCCGGGGGCGAAGCGGTCCGAGGCGAGGTACAGCTCGGTGGTGTTGTCGGCGATGCCCAGGCAGTTGGGGCCCACCAGGACCGCCCCGGCGGCTCGGACGCGGGCGGCCACGGCCCGCTGGCGGGCGAGGCCCTCGGGGCCGGCCTCCGCGAAGCCGGCGGTGATGGCGACGATCGCCTTCGCCCCGCAGGCCAGGGCCTCGTCGACGGCGGCCTCGAAGCCGGGGCCGGGTACGGAGACCACCACCAGGTCGACGGGTTCCCCGAGGGCGGTGAGGGAGGGGGCGGCGGCCCGGCCGAGGACGGTGCCGCCGCGCCGGTTGACGAGGTGCACCGGGCGCCGGCCGGGGGCGCGCAGGGCCTGGGCGGCCACGGCGTGGCCGTACTTGGCCGGGTCGTCGCTGGCGCCGACGACGGCGACGGAGCGGGGGTCGAAGAGGCTGCTCAGGTCGCGGGCCACGTCATCCCTCCACGCGCAGGGCGGAGTTGGGGCAGCTGTCGGCGCAGGCCCGGGCCGCCTCCTCGGCCCCGGCCGGCACGGTCAGGGCGATGATCCGGGCGTAGCCCCACTCGTCGAGTTCGATCAGTTCGGGCGCGGGTTCCCGGCACAGTCCGTATCCCTGGCAGCGGGTGGAGTCCAGCAGGAGTTTCACGGCGTTCCTTTCAGCGCGGGCCGCGGACGGCGGGCGGGGGAGGGGCCGGCGGGGGAACCGGCCGGCGGGGAGGCGGGCGCCCGGGTCCGGGCGGCGGCGGTGAGGGCGACCTCGGGTACGGGCACCGTGAGGCGGCGGCCGTCGGGGGGAGGCGCCGCCGCGCAGACGGGGCAGGGGGCGGTGAGGTGGGCGCGGACGGGGCCGGGGAAGGAGCGCAGGAGGCTGCCGGCGATACCGGCGGCGGCGTCGAGGAGCCCGCAGGCGCCGCGTCCCCGCAGCCCCCGCGCCCAGCGGTCCAGCGACCGGGCGGTGTCGGGGCCGGCTGAGCCGGCGGTGAGGGCGGTCAGGGCGCCGGAGACGGCCGCGGTGCCGGAGACGCAGACCCCGCACTGGCGGGCGCTCTCGGCCGCGAGGTGGGCGGCGGCGTCGGCGGCGGTGGCGACCGGGCAGTCGCAGGGGCCGAGGAAGCGGATCGCTCCGCAGCCCAGGGAGGTCCCGGCCGCGGTGAGCGCGCCGGGTTCGAGGGGGAGGTCCAGGGCGCCGGGGCCGACGAGGCCGCCGAACAGGCCGCCCATCAGCGCCCCGGCCGCGCCGCCGGGGGCGAGCGGCCCGGCCAGGGCGCGCAGCGTCGTCCCGTACGGGACTTCGGCCAGGACGGGCGCGGCGCCCGGGCCGGAGAGGGTCACCAGGGTGGTGCCGGCGATGGCGCGGCGCAGTGCGGGCCGGGCGGCGGTGAGGGCGATCCGGGCGAGGGTCTCGGCGTTGGAGACCAGGGTGGGGGCCCCGCCGACACCCCGTTCGAAGGGGCGGGGCGGTTTCGCGGCGGGCAGTGCGGGCCCGCCGTCGATCCTGCGGACCACCGCCGTCTCCTCGCCGGCCACGTAGGCGTGGCGGGTCTCGACCACCTCGACGGGCAGTGGCGGCGGGTGTTCGGCCAGGGCCCGGCGCACGCTCTCGCCGGAGGCCGGGTCGGAGAGGTAGACGTAGCCGCGTACGGCGCCGGTGACGGCGGCGGCCCGGGCGAGCCCGTCGAGGACCAGGTGCGGCCGGGCCCGCAGCAGCCAGCGGTCCTTGGCCGAACCCGGTTCGCCCTCCTCGCCGTTGGCGACGACGACGGGGGCGCCGCCGCGCTCGCGCACCGAGCGGAGTTTGACGGCGGCCGGGAAGCCGGCGCCGCCGCGGCCGCGCAGTCCGGAGTCGGCGAGGTGGGCGAGGAGTTCCCCGGGGCCGGTGGCGGCGGCGTAGCCGCCCGTGGCGCGGTAGGCGGCGGCGCTCTCCGCGCGGTGCGGGTGCGTGCCGAGGACGGAGGCGGGCGGGGCCGTCGAGGGGGGTCGGACGGTGGTCACGGGCGGGCTCCTCGGGGGGTGGGGGCGCGCAGGATCCGCACGGCGCCCTCCAGGGCGGCGCGGTCCCGCGCGGTGCGGCCGTATCCCGGTCCCGGGAGGCCGATGAGCATGCGGTGGTGGTCGAGGACGACCTCGGCGGCGAGCAGGGCGGCGGCCCGGTCGCCGGGCCGGGTTCCGGCGGCGACCGCGGTCACCAGGCCGGTGACCTCGGAGAGGTAGCGCAGCCAGGCGCGCCGGCCGCCGCGCAGGACGAGGTGCTCGACGCGGCGGTGTTCGGCGTCCGCCAGGTCCCGCGGGAGCGGGGCCCGGCCTCCGGGGAGGGCGCGCAGGGCGGCGACCGCGGCGGGGAGTTCTCGTTCCGGTTCGGGGGTGAGCCCGAGCCAGTCCAGACGGCGACGGCCGCTCATGCGTGCCTCCGGGAGGTGGGGTGCCGGCGTCGCCCGCCCCCGGCGGGAGGCGTCGGGTGGCGTGGGGTGCGGCGGGATTCCGGTGCCCGGGGCGGGGACGCCGGGGGCGTCCGGTGGGGTACCGGGGGGTTCGGGAGAGCGCGGGTGTGGGGCCCGGAAGGATTCGGGCGGGCCGGGCGGGTCGATCCGTACCCCTGTTGACCAGGGTGAATACGGGCAAAGCCCGCGCAGCGACAGGAAAGCGCGTTTACTGACCGATCGGTCAGGCAAGAACCAAGCTAGCTGACCGATCGGTCAGTGAACAAGTCTTGACCCGGCGGAAACGAGCCAGCAATCTGACTGTCCCATCGGTCAGTCCGGGTCCCGGTCTCCCGCCCCGCCCGGCTGTCCGCAGCCGGGCCGCGCCTTCCGGATCCCGGCCCGCGCCGCCCGCCACCGCACGCCGACACCGACCGCCGCACCGCCGCACGGAGGAGTCACCGATGCACTCCAGAGCCCCCGACGCACCCGCCCCCGGCCCCGCCCTCCCGGCGCGCTACTACACCGACCCCGAGACCGCCGCCGCCGAGACCCGCCACGTCTTCGCCCGGTCCTGGCAACTGGTCTGCCACGCGTCCGACCTGCCCGCCCCCGGAGCCCGGATCGCCGCGACGGTCGCCGGCCGGGAGGTCCTCGTCGTCCGCACCGAGGACGGCGGCCTCGCCGCCCACCTCAACGTCTGCCGCCACCGGGGCACCCGCCTGGTCACCGCCCCCGAACCCGGCGGCAAGGCCATCCGCTGCCCCTACCACGGCTGGACCTACCGCCTCGACGGCAGCCTCGTCGGCGCCCCCGAGGCCCGGCAGATCCCCTGCCTGGACAAACCGAACCTCGGCCTGTTCCCCGCCGCCGTCGAGTCCTTCCTCGGCTTCGTCTTCGTCAACCTCGACCTCGACGCGGTCCCGCTGGCCAAGAGCTGCGCCGGCCTCGCCGACGCGGTCGGCCACTACGCCGGAGCCGACCTCGTGCCCGTGGGCCGCGCCCGCATCCACGACCTGGCCGGAGCCGAGGTGCAGCAGGCCAACTGGAAGGTGGCCGTCGACAACTACCTGGAGGGCTACCACGTCCCCGTCGCCCACCCCGGCCTGATGCGGCTGCTCGACTACCAGGGCTACACCGGCGAGATCGAGGACTCCTACGCCCTCTTCGCCTCACCGCTGCGCGACAAGCCCTCCTCCAACTGGACCGAACGCCTCTACCAGCGGATCGCCGCCCCCATGCCCGGCCTCACCGAGGCCGACCGGCGCGTCTGGCGCTTCGCCGTCATCTACCCCAACACCCTCATCGACTTCTACCCCGACCACGTCCTCGCCTGGACGGCCGTCCCCACGGCCGTCGACCGCGTGGCCGTACCCGGCGGCTTCTACACCCGCCGCGGCGCCGGCCCGCGCACCCGCCTCGCCCGCCGCCTCAACATCCACATCGGCTGGATCACCAACGACGAGGACGCCGAACTCGTCGCCCGCGTCCAGCAGGGGCTCTCCACCCCCGGGTTCGAACCCGGGCCGCTGTCGCGCCGCGAAGCGGCGGTCGCCTGGTTCGCCGGCCGCATCCGGGCCGACCTCGACGGCGCCGGGCAGTAGCCGCCGCCTCCCGTACGCCGTACGAAACCGGCCGTCCCCCCGCGGCCCCTACGGAGAGGACCCCATGTCCCCCGAGGCACTCCCCCCGAGCAGACGCACCCTCCTGCGGGCCGGCACCGCCGCCGCCCTCGCCCTCACCGCCGCCGGCTGCGGCTTCGCCCCCCACGACGACCCGGCCGACCGGGCGGCCGCCGAGACCCCCGTCGACGCCCGGGTCGACGGCGACCTCGTCTACTTCAACTGGGCCGACTACGTGGACCCCGAGGTCTTCGAGGGATTCCAGCGCGAGTACGGCGTCAAGGTCATCCAGTCGAACTTCGACTCCATGGAGGGCATGGCCGCCAAACTGGGCGCCGGCAACCGCTACGACGTCATCTTCCCCAGCGCCAAATGGGCCCAGCGGCTCGCCGCCGGCGGCCGGCTGCGCCGCATCGACCACTCCCGGCTGCGCGGCGCCGACGCCCTGTTCGGCACCTACGGCTACTTCACCGACCCCTGGTACGACCCGCACTCCGCCCACACCGTCCCCTTCACCATGTACAAGACGGGCATCGGCTGGCGCCGCGACCGGCTCGGCGACCTCGACGGCTCCTGGCAGGACCTGTGGAGCGACCGGGCCGAGGGCAGGGTCTTCGTCCTCGACGACCGCGACGAGGTCCTCGGCCTCGGCGCCCTCAAACTCGGCCTGCCCCTGACCACCGACGACCCCGCCGACCTCGGGCGCGTCACCGACACCCTCCGCTCGCTCCGCTCCCGCCTGCGCGGCTTCTCCAGCGACAGCTACAACAACCTGCTCAACGGCAACGCCGACATGACCCAGGCGTGGAGCGGCGACATGGCCGCCATGCTCGCCCAGGCCGAGGACCCCTCCGTCTTCGGCTTCGAGACCGCCCGCGAGGGCGCCCCCGTCAACTCCGACTGCTACGCGATCCCCGCCAACGCCCGCCACCCCGGCACCGCGATGCTCTTCATCGACTACATGCTCCGCCCGGAGAACGTGAAGAGGAACATCGCCTACATCGGCTACCCGATGCCGGTCCGCGGCACCGAGGACGCCTACGCGGCACTCGTCGAACCGTTCCCCCAGTGCGTGGTCACCGCCGACGACCTCAAGGCGGACCTGTTCTACCGGAACGGCGACGCGCGCGGCGAACGGGCCCGCGATGCCGCCTGGACCGAGGTGAAGGCCGGCTGACATGGCACACGAAGACAAGACCGCGAACCCGTCCCGCCTGTGGACCTGGCTCCTGCTCCCCGGCACCCTCTGGATGACCGGGTTCCTCCTCGCCTCCCTCCTCCTCGTGGCCGCCCTCGCGCTCGGCACCACCGACCCCCTCGGCAACCCGCGCTTCGGCCTCGACCCCGGCAACCTCACCGCCCTCGCCGACCCGGCCTACCGCACCGTCCTGCTGCGCTCCCTCGGCTACGCGCTCGTCACCTGCCTCGTCAGCCTCGCCGTGGCCTATCCCGTCGCCTACGCCATCGCCCTGCACGGCGGCCGGTTCAAGAACCCGCTCATCGCCGCCATCGTCGTCCCGTTCTTCGCCAACTACCTGGTACGGATGTACGGCTGGTCCGTCGTGCTGTCCGACGACGGCCCCGTCCTGAAGGCCCTGCGCGCCCTCGGGCTCGCCGACGGCGGCACCCGGATCCTCCAGACCGGCGCGGGCGTCGTCGCCGGACTCGTCTACGGGTTCGTCGTCTTCATGGTCATCCCGCTGTACGCGGCGCTGGAACGCATGGACACCTCGCTCATCGAAGCCGGCCGCGACCTGTACGGCGGCCCCCTGCGCACCTTCCTCCTCGTCACCGTCCCCGCCACCCGCCAGGGCGCCGCGGCCGGCTGCGTGCTCGTCTTCCTGCCCGCCATGGGCGACTTCGTCAGCGCCCAGCTCATGGGAGGACCCGACCAGATCATGATCGGCAACCTGATCCAGGACAAGTTCTTCCAGGGCCAGAACTGGCCGCTGGGCTCGGCCCTCACCATGCTCCTGATGGCGGTCCTGTTCCTCGGCATGCTCGGCTACCTGCGACGCGCCCGCAAGGACGAGGCGGAGGCGGCCCGATGAGCACCCGGACGCCCCGCCGCCGGCGCGGCGCCGCACGCCGGCCCCGCTTCGCCCTCGCCGTCACCGCCGTCTTCTTCGCCCTGCTCTACCTCCCCGTCGCCGTCGTCGTCCTGTTCTCCTTCAACGGACAGAAGTCCCTCACCGTCCTGCACGGCACCAGCCTGCGCTGGTACGCGGCCCTCTTCCACGACGACGTCCTCCTCGGCTCCCTCGGCATGAGCCTGAAGGTGTCCCTCGTCGCCACGGCCGGCGCGCTCGTCCTCGGCGTCGCCCTCGCCCTGGGCCTCGTCCGCAGCCGCAGCCGCCTCGGCTCCCTCGCCGGGCTGATCATGCTCGTCCCGCTGGTCACCCCGGAGATCGTCACCGGCGTCGCCGCCATGCTCCTCTTCAAGGGCTTCGGCATCACCCTGTCCACCACCACCGTGATGCTCGCCGAGATCACCTTCTCCGTCTCCTACGTGACGGTGATCCTCCGCTCCCGCGTCGCGGCCCTCAACCCCGAGGTCGAGGAGGCCGCCATGGACCTCGGCGCCACCCGCGCCCAGGCCCTGCGCCTGGTGACCCTGCCCGCACTGCTGCCGAGCATCCTGGCCTCCGCGGTCCTCGTCTTCGCCCTCGTCTTCGACGACTTCGTCCTCGCCTACTTCACCACCGGCGTCGACCCGCAGCCGCTGTCCGTCCGCATCTACTCGGCGATCAGGTTCGGCGTCCAGCCCACCATCAACGCCGTCGGCACCCTGATGCTCGCCGGCTCCGTCGGCCTCATCGTCCTCGCGCTCGCCATCCCGCGACTCTTCGGCCGCCGGGGCGGCCTCGACCTGCTCTCCGGGAAGTGATCACCGTGCACCCGAAGCCCGCCCACCCCACCCCCGTCCACCCCGCCCCCGCCGTCCGGCTCGACCGCGTGAGCAAGCGCTACCCCGCCGGCGGCGGCGCCTACGCCGTCCGGGAGGTCGGACTCGACATCGCCAAGGGGGAGTTCTTCTCCCTCCTCGGCCCCTCCGGCTGCGGCAAGACCACCCTGCTGCGGATGATCGGCGGCTTCGCCGACCCCACCGAGGGCGCCGTCCTCCTCGACGGCCGGGACGTCACCGGCCTGCCCCCGCACAAACGCGACGTCAACACCGTCTTCCAGAGCTACGCCCTCTTCGAGCACCTCTCCCTCGCCGACAACGTGGCCTTCGGCCTCAAGCGCAAGGGCGTCGCCCGCGCCGAGATCCGCGAACGCGTCGGCGGCATGCTGGACCTCGTCCAGCTCGGACACCTCGCCGCCCGCAAACCCGCCACCCTCTCCGGCGGCCAGAAACAGCGCGTCGCGCTCGCCCGCGCCCTCGTCAACCGCCCGCAGGTCCTCCTCCTCGACGAACCCCTCGCCGCCCTCGACCTCAAGCTGCGCCGCCAGATGCAGGTCGAGCTCAAACAGATCCAGCGCGAGGTCGGCATCACCTTCGTCTTCGTCACCCACGACCAGGACGAGGCACTGACCATGTCGGACCGGCTCGCCGTCATGAACGAGGGCCGCGTCGAACAGTGCGGCACCCCCGAGGACGTGTACGAGCGCCCCACCAGCACCTTCACCGCCTCCTTCATGGGCACCTCCAACCTCGTCCCCGGCACCTACCGCGCCGGCCGCGTCGCCCTCGACGACGGCCCCGAACTGCCCGTCGGCCCCCGTACGTCCCTCGCCGACGGCAGCCGCGTCAACCTGTCCATCCGCCCCGAGAAGATCTGGCTCTCCGACCTGGAACCCGGCATGGCCCGCGTCACCGGCGTCGTCCGCGAGACCGTCTACTCCGGCCCCACCACCACCTACCTCATCGAACTGGCCCCCGGGGTGACGGTGTCCGTGCTGGAGCAGAACACCGTCCGCTCCCGCCGCGAGGACCGCTGGAGCGGCGGCGAGCGCGTCGAGCTCGGCTGGAAGCCCGAACACTGCCTGGTCCTGGACTGAAGCCGCCCGACCGGAGGAACCCCCTGATGAACCACGACGTCATCGTGCTCGGCGCCGGCCTGGCCGGCCTCGCCGCGGCACGCGACCTCGCCGCCGGCGGCGCCGACGTCCTCGTCGTCGAGGCCCGCGACCGGGTCGGCGGACGCGTCGAGCAGACCGCGCTCCCCGACGGACGCCTGGTCCAGCTCGGCGGAGAGGTCGTCGGCAGCGCCCACACCGCCTACACCGCCCTCGTCGCGGAACTCGGCCTCACCCTGACCCCCAGCTACGTCGCCGAACCCGGCGCCCTCACCCGCGCCACCCCCGAGGCGGTCTCCGCGGGCGACCCGCCCCACTGGTTCGGACCCGGCGACGACGCCCGCCACCGCAAGGCCACCGAGGCCTTCCGCGCCCTCGCCCGGACCGTCGACCCCGAGAACCCCTGGGCCCACCCCGACGCCACCGCCCTCGACCGGCTCTCCGTCGCCGGCTGGCTGCGCTCCGAAGGGGCCGGACCGGCCGTCGTCCGGCTCTGGGAGATCGGCCAACTCGCCCTCGCCGACGGCTCGTACGAGCGCACCTCGCTCCTCGCCGCCCTGCGCAAGCACGCCGCCGTACCCGTATCCGCAACGAGCCCCGAGCACTACGACTACGAGGCCTGGGAGGGGCTGCGGGTGGCCGAGGGCTCCGCCACCGTCGCCCTGCGCATGGCCGCCGGCCTCACCGGACGCGTCCGCACCGGCTCACCCGTCGAAGCCGTCACCGTCGGCCGCCCCGGCCGCTGCGCCGTACGGCTGGCCGGCGGCGAGACCCTCACGGCCTCCGCCGTCGTCAGCGCCCTGCCCGTCGGCCCGCTCCGCTCCGTCGCCGTCACCGGGGTGAGCGAGGAGCGCCTCACCTCCCTCCACCGCCAACGCCAGGCGCTGGCGGCCAAGTTCACCGCCGCCTACGACCGCCCCTTCTGGCGCGACCGGGGCCGCAGCGGCCTCTCCGAATGCGAGGGCCTCCTCGGCAGCACCTGGCCGCAGGGCGAAGGGATCCTCTCCGCCCTGGTGCCGCCCGAACGGTACGGCGTCCTGCTCGGCACACCCGGCCCACGGCGCACCGCCGAACTCCTCGACGACGTCGCCCGCCTCTACGGCGACCGGGCCCGACACCCCCTCGCCGCCCACCTCCGCCTCTGGGGCACCGACCCCTGGACCCAGGGCTACGTCACCCAGTGGACCCCCGGCGACGTCATGGCCGTCGGCCCCCGCCACGGCACCCACGAACCGCCCTTCTACGTCTGCGGATCCGACCAGTGGGCGGCCGGCTACATGGAGGGCGCCGTCCGCACCGGACGCGCCGCCGCGAAGGAGGCCCTGCACCGTGGCTGACCCCGTCCTCAACCACATCGGCGGCGCCGACCGCCCCGCCGCCTGCGGCCGGACCGCCGAACTCACCGACCCCGCCACCGGACGCGTCCACCGCCGCGCGCCCCTCTCCGGCCCCGCCGACGTCGACGCCGCCTGCGCGGCCGCCGCCGCGGCCCACCCGCACTGGTCCACGACGACCCCGGCCACCCGCCAGCGCGCCCTGCTCGCCCTCGCCGACGCCGTCGAGGAGCACGCCGACGCCCTCACCGACGCCGAGACCGCCGACACCGGAAAGCCCCGCCACCAGTTCCGGACCGGGGAACTCCCCGCCATCGCCGACACCCTCCGCTTCTACGCCGGAGCCGCCCGCACCCTGCCCGGCCCGGCCGCCGCCGAGTACACCGAGGGCCGCACCTCCCTGCTGCGCCGGGAACCGGTCGGGGTCTGCGCCCAGATCACCCCCTGGAACTACCCGCTGATGATGGCCGTCTGGAAGCTCGCCCCCGCCCTCGCGGCGGGCAACACCACCGTCCTCAAACCCGCCGACACCACCCCCTCCTCCACCGCGCTGCTCGCCCGCATCGCCGCCGGACACCTGCCGCCGGGCGTCCTCAACGTGGTCTGCGGCGACCGCGACACCGGCCGCGCCCTCACCGCCCACCCCGCCGTCGCCCTCGTCGCGGTCACCGGCAGCACACGGGCCGGCCGCGAGGTCGCGGCCGCCGCGGCCGCCGGCCTCAAACGCGTCCACCTGGAACTCGGCGGCAACGCCCCCGTCCTCGTCCACGAGGACGCCGACCCCGGCGCCACCGCCGCCGCCCTGGCCGCCCTCGCCTACTACAACGCCGGCCAGGACTGCACCGCCCCCACCCGCTACCTCGTCCACCACCGGATCCACGACGCGTTCCTCGCCGCCTTCGCCGCCGAGGCGGCGAAACTGCGCACCGGCCCGCCGGACGCGCCGGACACCGACTTCGGCCCCCTCAACAACGCCGCCCAACTCGCCTCCGTCCAGGGCCTCCTGGCCCGCCTGCCGGACCACGCCCAGATCGTGACCGGAGGCGCCCGCCTGCCCGGGCCGGGGTTCTTCCACGAGCCCACCGTCGTCGCGGGCGTCCGCCAGGACGACGAGATCGTCCAGGAGGAGGTCTTCGGGCCGGTCGTCACCGTCCAGCCCTTCGCGGACGAGGAACAGGCGCTCCGCATGGCCGGCGGGGTCCGCCACGGCCTGGCCGCCAGCGTGTGGACGGCGGACCACGACCGGGCCATGCGCGCGACCCGGGCCCTGCGCACCGGCATCGTCTGGGTCAACACCCACGGCACCACGGTCTCCGAGATGCCGCACGGCGGGGTCGGCGCCTCCGGCTACGGCAGCGACCTCTCGATGACGGGCCTCCTGGACTACACCCAGGTCAAGCACGTCATGCTCTGATCGGCGGCGGGGGCTACCGGGTCGCGGCCGTGATCGGCTCAAGTGGGCCTGCGGGTAGGGTGATTCCCGTACACCCGTTCGCGACACCCGTCGCACACGCCACGTCCAGGGGGACCCCGCATGCACCCGACCACCCGTAACGCCGCCGTCGTCGCGGCCGCCGTCGCCGCCCTCACCGGTGCGGCCACCGCAGTCGCCGCCGATCCCGGCGCGGCGGACGACAAGGGCGCGATCAGCGTCGTCGCCCACATGGCGATGGCCCCCGCCCCCGTGGACCCGGCCCCCGCCCCCGCCGGCGGGGAGCTGGCCGTGGTCGAGCACATCGCCATCGGCTGAACCCGGCATGCACGACCGCCGGTCCGCCGCGCCGACCGGACTGCCCGTGGTGGAGAGGCTGGTCGAGCTCTCCACCCGGCTGCAGCGGATGTGGGACGCCGACCCGGCGCTCGTGTTCCCCGGCTGGGGCCACCCGTTCCGCGCCCTCGGGGAGCTGCTTCCCGAGCACGACGTCCTGCGGGCGGACCGGCACCCGCAGCTGGTGCCGCTGCTCTGGTACCCAGCCCTGCGCACACCCGGCCCCCACGGCGAGGTGGTCGAGGTCTTCGACCACCTCCCGGGGGAACGGGACGCGGCCCCGCTGATGCTCGGACGGCGCGACCTCGCCGGACTGTACGGCTGGGCCGTGATCACCGCCTCCGTGGCCGGCTGGATCAGCGAAGCCCTCGCCGGCGCGGCCGTGCTGGAGGTCGGGGCCGGATCCGGGTACTGGGCCCGGCAGCTGACCCTCGCCGGTCTCCACGTGCTGGCCACCGACCTGCACCGGATCGAGGCCAACGGCTTCACGCACGGCTTCCGGCACGCCGAGGTGGAGACGCTCGGCGCGGCCGACGCCGTACGGCGCCACCCCGGCCGCGCCCTGCTGCTCGTCTGGCCGCCGCCCGGCGACCCCATGGCCGCCGAAGCCCTGCGCGCCCACCGGGGGGACACCTTCCTGTACGCGGGGGAGGGACCGGGCGGGATGTGCGCCGACGCGGCCTTCTTCGACGAGCTGGACCGCCACTGGGCGGTCGCGGACGTCTGCCCGCTCACCGTCCGCTGGCTCGGCCACGGCGACGCCGTCACCCTCTACCGCCGCCGCTGACCCCCGGGTCTGGCGTGAAGCAGTGAATCACTGCTTCAATCCTTCCCATGCCCTACCGCCGCCCGCCCGTCGTACAGGCCCGGCTCGACGCCCGTCGCGACCGGGTCCTGGAAGCCGCCGTCCGCCTGATCTCCCGGGAGGGGTACGCCGGCTGCTCCGTCGCCGCGATCGCCGCCGAGGCCGGGATCTCCACCGGGAGCGTCTACCAGTCGTTCTCCGGCAAGTCCGAGCTGGCCGCCGCCCTGTTCCGGACCCTCGTGGCGAGGGAGGTCGAGGCGGTGACCGCCGCCGCGGACCGTCCCGGGACCGCCGCGCAGCGGGTGGCGGCGGCCGTCGAGACCTTCGCCTCGCGCGCGCTCCAGGCACCCCGGCGGGCCTTCGCCCTGCTCGCGGAACCCGCCGACCAGGCCGTCGACACCGAACGCCTCGTCTTCCGGCGGGCGTTCCGCGACGCCTTCGCCCGGCAGATCGCGGCGGGCACGGACAGCGGCGAACTCCCGCCGCAGTCGGCCGAGCTGACCGCCGCGGCGCTGGTGGGCGCCATCGCCGAAGCCCTCGTCGGTCCGCTCGCCGACGGCGACGCCTCCCCCGGCGAGATCATCCCCGGCCTGATCACCTTCACCCTGCGTGCCCTTGGAGGACACGATGCCGCAGACGCATGAGGTCACCAACCAGGTTCCCCCGCACCACGGTTACGACGCGGCCGCCGACCCGGCCCTGCTGGAGGCCCTCGACCGAGAGGGCGCAGGCCGGGCCGCGCCCGAGCTCCACCGCCTCGGCGTCCTCGCGGGCTCCGAACAGGCGGCCGAGTGGGGCCGGCTGGCCAACGAGAACGAGCCCGTCCTGCACACCCACGACCGCTACGGCCACCGCGTCGACGAGGTCGAGTTCCACCCGTACTGGCACCGGCTCATGGACACCGCCGTCTCGTACGGGCTGCACGCGGCCCCCTGGACCCAGGACGAGCCCGGCGCACACGTCGCCCGCGCCGCCAAGTTCATCGTCTGGAGCCAGGTCGAGGCGGGCCACACCTGCCCGGTGTCCATGACCTACGCCGCCGTCCCGGCCCTGCGCGCCGCGCCCGACCTGGCCGCCTGGCTGGAGCCGCTGCTCGCCTCCCGCACCTACGACTTCGGGCTGCGCCGGCCCGACACCAAGCGCGGGCTGATCGCCGGCATGTCGATGACCGAGAAGCAGGGCGGCTCGGACGTCCGCGCCAATACCACCAGCGCCGTCCCGGCCGGGGACGGCACCTACCGGCTGACCGGGCACAAGTGGTTCACCTCGGCCCCCATGTCGGACGTCTTCCTCACCCTGGCCCAGGCCCCGGGCGGCCTGTCCTGCTTCCTGCTGCCGAGGGTCCTGCCCGACGGAACCCGCAACCGGCTGCTGCTCCAGCGCCTCAAGGACAAGCTCGGCAACCGCTCCAACGCCTCCTCCGAGATCGAGTACGACGAGGCCTTCGGCTGGCTGGTGGGGGAGGAGGGGCGCGGGGTCGCGACCATCATCGAGATGGTCAACATGACCCGCCTCGACTGCGTCCTCGGCGGGGCCTCCGGCATGCGGCTCGGCCTGGTCCGGGCCGTCCACCACGCCACCCACCGGCGGGCGTTCGGCAAGGCCCTGATCGACCAGCCCCTGATGCGCAACGTCCTGGCCGACCTGGCCCTGGAGTCCGAGGCCGCGACCGCCGTCGCCATGCGCCTGGCCGGGGCCACCGACCGGGTCGCGCGCGGCGACGCGGACGAGGCGCTGCTGCGCCGCCTGGGCCTGGCCGTGACCAAGTACTGGGTGTGCAAGCGCGCTCCCGCGCACGCCGCCGAGGCCCTGGAGTGCTTCGGCGGCAACGGCTACGTCGAGGACTCGGGCATGCCCCGCCTCTACCGCGAGGCCCCGCTCTCGTCCATCTGGGAGGGCTCGGGCAACGTGGCCGCCCTGGACGCGCTGCGCGCGATGGCCCGCCGGCCCGAGACCGTCGAGGCCTTCTTCGCCGAGGTGGGCCGGGCGGCCGGCGCCGACCGGTACCTGGACGCGGCGGTGGCCGGGCTGCACAAGGAACTGGCCGACCCCGCCGAGGCCGAGTACCGGGCCCGGCGGCTGACCGAGACCATGGCCCTGGTGTTCCAGGCCTCGCTCCTGGTGCGGCACGCCCCGGCGGCGGTGGCCGACGCGTTCTGCGCGTCCCGGCTGGGCGGCGAGCACGGCGGCGCGTACGGCACCCTGCCGGCGGGGGTGGACACCGCGGCCGTCCTGGAACGGGCCCGGACGACCGCCGTCTGAGCCGTACTCCCGGCCCGGCGGCGGCGCACCCGCCGCCGGGCGCCCTACGGGAACGGGTGCGGGTGGAAGGGCAGTTCGGCGTGGCGCGGCGGGGCGGCGGCCCGGCCCAGCCGGTGGGGGACCTCCAGCAGCCGGGGCAGCCCGCGCGTGCGCCGGTTGACGTGGCCGAACGTCATCGGCAGCGCCCCCGGCACCACCGCCTTCGCCGCGTACAGGCCGAGGCGCTCGCGTACGCCCGCCTCGTCCTGCCCGACCACGACCACCTCCAGCCCCTCCCCGGCCAGCCGCCGCACCGTCGCCTCCAGCAGCCCGGCCAGATCCGCCACCGGCTCCGGCGCGCCCGGCCAGACCTCCCGCCACGGCGCCGGCCGGTCGTCCCCCTCGTACAGGAAGTCCAGCCTCGGCCGGGCCTCCGGCAGCCCGTACAGGGCGGTGTGGTCGGCCAGGGTGACGACCAGCTCCGGCCGCTCCAGCATCGGCCGCAGCCGGCGCGGATCGCAGATGGCGGGCTCCGCCCGCAGCCGCTGGGCGGCGTTGAACACGTTCGTCACCGCCTCCACCACGGCCGAGCGGATCGCCGCCCGCGGGTCGTGATGGGCCCCGGCCGCCACGAACACCTGCGGCGCCGCCGAGCGCGGATCGCCGTGCCGGGCGACCGCGATGACCGCCGGGACGCCGAAGTCGTTGGTCGCGTCCAGCAGCGCCAGCCCGTAGCCCGCCAGCTCCGCCCGGTCGGCGAGGTGCAGCACCTCCGGGTCGTCCTCCGGCAGGGCCACCCGCCGCAGCGGGGTCCGGGCGTACCAGGCCATCAGGAACGCGTCCCGCTCCGCGACCTCGAACAGCCCGTACAGGGCCGCCTCTTCGGGGCTGTTGCCGAGACCGCAGCCGCTGGAGCACTCGTAGACCACGCGCGGCCGCCCCGGACTCGGGTCCCAGTAGGCGACGTGCTCGGGCACGGCGACCGGCCGCGCACGGGTCAGCGACCAGCCGTGCACCCAGTCCAGTTCCAGCTCCGGGGTGTAGGGGACGGTCGGTGACGCCGGATGCCCGTGGTGGGCCGGATCGGGCAGCCCGAGCCGCTCCGGGTCCAGGGCCCGCTCCGGCCCCAACTCCGCGTACGGGGACCGCAGTACGGTGCGCCGCCCGAGCGGGCTCATCCCCGTGAGCCGCTCCACGCCCTCGAAGAGCGCCACCCGCTCACTGCCGTCGAAATCGCCAGACCGGCCGTAACCGCCGTCGGGCAGCTCCCGTCCGTGGGTGACGTACGCACTGGTCAGACAGTGCGCCGAGTCCTCGGTGCGGACCACCCGGCGGACCGGTCCGAACCGCTCGTCGTACAGCTCCGCACGCAGACCGGCCGTGTCCGTAAGGGTGTTGGGGCCGCGCAGCACCGCCGGGTCCGGCAGCGGCCCGCCCGTCCAGCGCGGCCGGGCGGCCTCCGCCGAGTCCCCGGGCAGCGGCAGGCAGACCGCGCAGCCGCCGAGCGGCCGGAAGGCGTGCCCCGACCAGCCGCCGCGCCCGTGCCGCACGACCCGTACGGCCGCACCCGCGCCCGGGGCCGGGAGGGGCAGCTCCAGCAGCTCGGCGGCCAGCGCCGCGACGGCGTCCGCCAGGGCGGGGGAGGGGCGTCCCGCCAGCCGCAGCCCCGGACTGTGCCAGGGCACGCGGCCGCCGGTGGTGGCGAGCCGGCGGTACTCCGTACAGGAGAGGCAGCCCTCGGCGCCCGGCCGCAGCACCGGCCCGACCACCGTCAGCGCGCCGTCGCCGCGCACCGGGACCAGGGCGACGGGATGGCGCAGCGCGTGCCGCGACAGTGCGGCGGCGGTCCCGAGGTCCCAGTCCTCCAGGAGGACGGCGGCCCGCCCGGCGGTGGCCGCGAGCGCGCCCGCGGAGTCGAGGACGGTCAGCCCCAGCGCGGCCAGGGCCGAGCCGAGGGGGGTTGAGGTGGCGGACGGGGTCATCGGGGCCCTCTTTCCGGGTCGGTGGGGGAGACGGCCCCGCTCCCGGGGGCGTCCCGGACGTCGAGGACGGTGAACCCGCAGCCGCGCAGGGCCGCGGCGAGGACCCGCTCCTCGGGGCCGGCGGGCTCCCACGCGGCGGCCCGCAGCCCGGTGAGCCCGCGCAGGGCGGTGTGCAGCGCGGCCTCCCGTCCGGCGACGGCGGCCCACCAGCCCGCCGCCCAGCGCTCGTCCTCCCACGGGGCGGGCACCACCCCGGCGGCCGCGAGCACGCACGACTCCCCTCCGGCCGCGCTGACGTGACGGCCCGCCGGAACGAGCTGCGCCGCCCGTACGCGGACCACTGCGGCCAGCGCCGCGAAGGCGGCGGCGTCCCCGGCGGTGGCCTCCACGGCCTGCCCGAGCAGCGGCCCCGAGCCGCCCGTACCCGCGCGCACGTCGGCCCGGTGGGCCGTACCGGCGGCGTCCAGCGGGGTCACGTACAGCTCCGCCCGCACCCCGAGCCGCCGCGTCAGGACGCCCCACCAGTGCCGGGCCTGCGGATGCCCGCCCCCGTACGGGTCCCAGGGCGCGGCCCCCGGCATGGGCCGAGCTGAACCTCGGCGCGGGCGGCGGCGGCCGCCCCGCACCGGCCGGCGCCCAGCCCGCC
>NZ_JBFBGN010000036.1:0-55735 GCF_040684675.1 Streptomyces sp. NPDC089915
ACCCGGGGCGCAGTCTCCACCGGCACCGCCGACCCGCTGCGCAGCCCCCGGCAGGGGGGGGGGGGGGGGCCCGGCCGGCCCCCGCCCCCTCCTCGTGCCCACCCCGGGTCAGACGGCGGCCGTCCGCCCGGCCGTCCGCCCTGCCGTCACCACGGGCCGGACGTGGGTCAGCAGCAGCTCCAGGAACCGGTCCGGGCGGCGCAGCGCCGCGAAGTGGCTCGCGTCCTCGATCAGCGCGAACGCCTTCACCGGCGCCTCCACCGCGTCGAAGTACGCCCGGGCGCGGGCCGCCGGGGTGATCACGTCCAGCGCGCCCTGGAAGACGAAGAACGGCACCTCGAAGCGGGTGCCCTCCGCCCAGTCGTCGAAGCCGTGCGTCCCCGTCGTGACCGGCTCCGAGAAGCCCTGTCCCTTGAAGTACGCGGCGATCCGCCCGGGGGAGTACAGCGGCGACAGCCACATCGAGCCCAGGACCACCTTCTTCACGGTGTCCAGCGTCAGCGGGTCGCTGCCCGCGCACAGCTTGTCGTACGCCGTGCGCTGCTCGGGGCTCCAGCGGCGCCAGTCGGACCCCATCGCCTCGACCCGCGCCGCGTCCTTCGCCTTCCCGGCCGCGCGCAGCCGCGCCAGGGTGGCGTCGTAGGCGGAGGTGTCCCGGCCGGCCTCCAGGACGTTCTGGTCGGTGCCGACGTACGCCGAGAAGAGCTCGGGGTGGCTGCGGGCCAGCCGCAGCCCGAACACCGTCCCGAAGGAGCTCGGCAGCAGCACCACCCGGTCGACGCCGAGGCGCTCCCGGAGGTGGTGGACGACCTCCAGCGCGTCCGCGTACAGCCGCTCGAAGGACGGCTCGCCGCCCTGGCCGACGGGCCCGCCGTGGGCGAAGGTCAGCCCGGCCCCGCGCATGTCCCAGCGGACCAGGGTGAAGTGCGCCTCCCAGGCCCGGGTGCGGGCCCCGTACGGGGAGTTCGCCGCGCCCGGGCCGCCGTGGAGCTCCAGCAGCACGGGGTTGGCCCGGTCCTCGCCCCGTACGGAGATCCACTGGTCGATCCCGCCGATCCGGACGAAGCCCTGCTCGTCGATGCCGTCCGGGGTGTCGATGCGCATCAGGCGGGCGTTCGCGGACCGGCGCACGGCGCGGTGGGCGAGGAGCCCGGCGACGGGCGCGGCGAGCGTGGCGGCGGTGATCGCGGCGATGATCCCGAGCATTACTGTTTCCCCCAGACGCTGTTTTGCTGACGAGTGGGAGGTTACGCCAAAGCGCCTGTTTGTAAAGGGGGTTGGGGGAGAGGTCGGCGGCCGCGCGGCCTGGCCGGAATCGCGTCGTCCCAGCGGCGCGCGAGGGCCGGGCCTTGCACCCCGGCCGCTCGCCGGGGCATGCTTCGCCAGGGCAAAGGCGGGAGGGATCATGGCGGTGGACAAGCGGTCCGTGGTGACGGCGGTGCTGTGCGGGGTCGCGGCACTCGGTGCGTCGGCGGCGGTCGCCGAGCTGGCACCGCCCCCCGAAGCGTCCGCCCCCGTACACGCCAAATCGGCCGCGCCCACCGGATCGCCCAGCGGGTCTTCGCGTCCGCAAGCGTCCAAGCCGCAGCTGGGTAAACCCCAGTCGGCCCCCGTCACCCCCAAGGCGGGCGACGCCACCACCTTCACCGGCGCCCTGTTCACGGGCAGCCTGGAGGGCGACCACTTCTGCACGGCGACCGTCGTCCGCAGCCCCGGCAAGAACATGCTCATCACCGCCGGCCACTGCCTCATGGAGGGCCAGCAGAGCCGCGACGGCGGCGCCGTCTTCGCACCCGCGTACGCGAACGGTGTCGCCCCGTACGGGGTCTGGAAGATAGAGCAGGTCTACGAGGACAAGCGCTGGGCCGACGACACGGACGACGACTACGACCTCGCCTTCGCCCGCGTCGCCCCCGACGACAAGGGCCGCAACATCGAGGACCTCACCGGCGGCGCCGTCCTGGACACCAGTGGCCGCGCGGGCGAGCAGGTCACGGTGACGGGCTATCCCGCCGACCGCAAGGTCCCCCGCACCTGCACGGCGGTGGCCGTCCGCACCAGTGACCGCGAGCAGCGCTTCGACTGCTCCGACTTCCCCGGCGGGACCAGCGGCAGCGCCTGGCTCGGCCGCGACGGGAAGATCATCGGAATCCTGACGGGCGGGGACACGGACGACGTCTCCACCAGCACCGTCCTCGGCGACTACGCCGCCCAGCTGTACGCGACGGCCACGACGCCGGGCGCGGCGGGCGGGGCGGGCACGCCGAAGCGCTGACGGTCCTGGGGGGGCGCCCGTGGGATCGTTGGGAACATGCATTCGAATGACGACGGGTCGGCTCCGGCCCCGGCTCCGGCTCCGGAGGAGCGTCCGCCCCTCACCCCCGCCCTCACCGGGGCCGAGCTGGCCCGCTGGTACTGGACCCTGGCGGAGCTGACCGAACTCGCCCGCCGTCTCGACGTACCGCGCGGCGGCGGGAAGGCGGCGCTCACGGAGCGCCTGCGGGCCGCGCTCGACGGCGAACCTCTCCCGGCGGCCCCGGCCCGCCGGCCGGCGGCGGCCCGCCAGCTGTCGGCGCCGGTGGACGCGTCGACCGTCATCCCCGAGGGGCAGCGGTGCAGCCAGGTGCTGCGGGAGTTCTTCCGGCGGGAGGCCGGCCCGGCGTTCCACTTCGACGGCCACATGCGCGCGTACGTCGCGCAGAACGCGGGCCGCACCCTGGGCGAGGCGGTCGCCCACTGGCACGCCACCCGGGAGGCGGCGGCCGAACCCCAGCAGATCGGCGACCAGTTCGAGTTCAACCGCTTCCTGCGCACCTGGCACACCGCCCACCCGACGGGTACGAGGGCCGAGGCCGTGACGGCCTGGCACGCGTACCGGTCGAAGCCGCGGTAGGGAGGCCTTGGCCGCCGGGCTCGCGGGGGCCTACGTGACGAGGCCGAGGTGGACGGGTTCGGACCGGGCGTCGGTGAGGAGGTCCGGCAGGCGCGGGGGCCAGAGGGGCTCGCCGAGGGTGGCGAGGCGTTCCGGTGAGACCCACTGCCAGTGGATGTCGGGGGCTTCGAGGACGGGCTCCCGGTGGGGGCCGGTGGTGACGTAGATGTGCTCGTGCTGCCGGACGGGGATGCCCTCGTGGGTGAAGTCGTGCTCCCAGGTGCAGAGGAGCCGCTGCGGTTCGAGGTCGGTCCACCCGGTCTCCTCGCGCAGCTCCCGCCGCACGCACTCCTCCGGGGTCTCGCCGGGATCCATACCGCCGCCCGGGGGCAGCCAGTGGATGCCGACTTCGATGTTGTTCTCCCGGAACAGGAACACCGACCCGCTGGGGGAGAGGACGACGATGCGCGCTGCCTGACGCGGAGTTCTCATCACCGCAGGGTAAATCGGCGGGTGGCCTGGGCGGGAGGGGTCGGCATGGGCTCGGGTGGCTGCGGGTGGGGGTGGGGCGGGGTGCCGCCGGGGCGGGGCCGGGAGAGTGCCGGGGGCTTCCCGTCAGTCCACTGGGCATGCGAAAGGCCCCGGTCTCCGTGAGGAGGCCGGGGCCTTTGATTGAGCGCTGGGCAGGCCTTGCACCTGCATCCCCCCACAGGAAGTGGGGTGCCTTTCCTTGGACCACCAACGCCGGTCCCACCGCCGGTTTCCCGGCCGCGAGCTCGAGATGAACTCTACAGGCAAGATCGGCTCCGGAACACCCCCCGCCACCCCGAAGCGGAAGGCGACTCGCCGGTAAATGTGATCAGCTGAGGTACCGTCGGGGGGATGAGCAAGCACCGTCGAGCCGGATCCGGCCCCGCCCCCAGCCCCCGTACGCCGGAACGCGGTGGTCGGCGTGGGGCGGCACGGCGGCGGCGGGGGCCTGCGGGCGGGCGGCCGTCCCGGGCGCTGGTGGTCGTCGCCACCGCCGGGCTGCTGCTCTTCGCCGCCGGATGGGTGCACGCCCTCTACGAGCAGCCCGGCGCCCCCGTGACCCCGGCCCGCTCCGACGCCCGTCCCAAGGCGCACGCCGCGGGCCCCGAGCACGCCGCCCGCGGTGGCGCGCGGCCCGACGTCCTCCAGGGGCTCCCGGCGGCGGCCCTCGGCGAGGCCACCCGGGCCCGTATCCCGGCCGAGGCGCGCCAGCTGGTCCTCGTCACCGGCAAGGCGAAGGACTCCTCGGAGTCCACCGCCGCCCTGTACACCCGCCCCGCGCCCGGCGCGGACTGGATCCGGGCGGCGCAGTGGCCGGCCCGCAACGGTGCCAAGGGCTGGTCCACCGCCCGCGAGTACGGGGACCTGACCTCCCCGCAGGGCGTCTTCTCGCTCAGCGACGCGGGCGGGCTGCTGTCCGCCCCGCCCGGCACGAAGCTCCCCTATGACCGGGACCCCGGCTTCGTCGCCACGGGGCGCGGGGTGAACGGCGAGTCCCTCGCCGGCTCCTTCGACTACGTGGTGGCGATCGACTACAACCGCCGCCAGGGCGTGTCCCCGCTGGACCCGGTCATGCCGGACGGTGAGGGCCGGGGCGGCAACATCTGGCTGCACGTGGACCACGACGGCCCCTCCCAGGGCTGCGTCGGCCTGCCCAAGGCGGCGATGAAGCAGCTGCTGGAGACCCTGGACCCGGCGGCCCACCCCGTCATCGCGATGGGCCCCGCCGGCTTCTGAGGCCCGGCCTCAGACCCGGACCCACTGCACGGGCGAGAGCCGCCCGACCGACGCGGCGGCGCAGAGCTTCGGTACGTGCGAACCGTCGGAAGAGGCGACCTTCGCCGGTCCGGTGGAGAGGGCGGCGGTGGCCACGACGAGGGCGTCCACCACGCACTCGTGCCCGTCGAGCCCCGCGGCCTCCAGCAGCTCGGCCGCCTTGTCGGCCACCTGCTCGGTCACGGGCACGACGGTGAGCCGGGATCTGACCCAGGCCAGCCGCTGGGCCGCCTGGCCGTGCCGACGCACCTCGGCGAGCGTGGCGGCGCTGATGAGGGGGGCGTAGCCGTCGCGGCGTGCCACCTCGATGAGGACCGTCGTGCGGGCGTCCTTCTCGGCGAGGAGGGACAGGGGCTGGGCGTCGAGGATGAGAGCGGCGCCCACGTGCTGGGGCTCCGCCCTCGGTGTCATTCGCCGTGCCACGTGCGACTGACCTCTTCCAGCAGCTCCTCGGGCAGGGGCCCGTTCGTCTCCTCGTAGTCCTCGACGATCTCCTGCGCCTTGAGCAGCGCCAGCCAGTGCTCGGCGGCCGCGTCGATGAAGCTGGAGAAGCCGCCCGCGCCCGCGCGCTCCTCGATCTGCTCGGCGATCGAGCGCCGTATGGTCACCGACTTCTTCACCGTGGTCTCGGACATGCGGGCCTCCGGGGATGCAAGCGCTACTGCCATGAATCCAGCGTCCCACCGTTAGTAGCATCCTGCAAATCCCCTTCACTCTTCCGTGGAACCCTTGTCTGACGGACCGTCAGCTACGACTATGGCCCAGCACCGAAACGGCGAACCGGCAGGCGAAGCGGACGAAGGCGAGGCGGGCGCGGTATGGCGGCAGTACGCGTGTTTCCGGAAGGCCGGCTGGCGTACGGGATGCAGCTCCCGATCCAGTCGCAGAGCACCATCTACGCCGAGCCCTGGGAGGCCTCGGCCGGAGCGGCCGATCTCGCCGAGGTGGCGCGGGCCGCCGACCGGGCCGGCTTCGGGTACCTGGCCACCTGCGACCACGTGGCCATCCCGCGCCGGCTCGCCGGGCCCATGGGCACCGTCTGGTACGACCCGGTGGCCACCCTGGCCTTCCTCGCCGGGGTCACCGAGCGGGTGCGGCTGCTGAGCCACGTCGCGATCGTCGGCCTGCGCCACCCGCTGGCCACGGCCAAGCAGTACGCGACCCTCGACCACCTCTCCGGGGGCCGACTGGTCCTCGGGGTCGGGGCCGGGCACGTGCGGGAGGAGTTCGAGGCGCTCGGGGCGGACTTCGAGGGGCGCGGCCCGGTCCTCGACGAGACCCTGGACGCGCTGCGCGCGGCCCTCGGCCCGGAGGAGTTCCCCGCGTTCGAGGGGGAACGGTTCTCCTTCCGCGACCTCGGCCAGCTGCCCCGCCCCGCCCAGGCGCGGATCCCCGTCTGGGTCGGCGGGTCCTCGCCCGCGGCCGTCCGCCGGGCCGCCGTGCGCGGTGACGGCTGGCTCCCGCAGGGCGATCCGCGCGACCGGATCCCGGCGCAGGTCGCCCGGATCCGCGGGCTGCGGGAGGAGGCCGGGGTGGAGGGGCCGTTCGAGGTCGGGGCGATCACCGAGCCCCTCTACGTCGGCGAGCCCGGCTGGGACACCGGGCGGCGCACCCTCACGGGCAAGGCGGAGGCGCTCGCGGAGTCCCTGCGGGAGTACCGGGCGCTGGGCGTGGACCAGATCCAGGTCCGCTTCCGCAGCCGTGACCGCGCCGAACTCGTCGCCCAGATCACCGCCTTCGGGGCCGAGGTGGCCCCGCTCCTCAACGACTAGACACCGACAAGGGAGTACCCGTGGGGAAGCTGGACGGGCGCGTCGTCATCATCACCGGTGCGGCGCGCGGGCAGGGCGAGCAGGAGGCGCGGCTGTTCGCCGCCGAGGGCGCGCGGGTGGTGCTCGGCGACGTGCTCGACGAGCAGGGTGCCGCCGTCGCCAAGGAGATCACCGGGGAGCACGGCGCGGACCGGGCCCGGTACGTACGGCTGGACGTGACCCGGGAGGAGGACTGGGCGGGTGCCGTGGCCTGCGCGAAGGAGGCCTTCGGCCGGGTCGACGGGCTGGTCAACAACGCGGGCATCCTGCGCTTCAACGAGTTGACGGCGACCCCGCTGGAGGAGTTCGAGCAGGTGGTGCGGGTCAACCAGGTCGGGGCCTTCCTGGGGATCAAGGCGGTCGCCCCCGAGATCGGGGAGGCGGGCGGCGGGACGATCGTCAACACCTCCTCGTACACGGGCCTGACGGGCATGGCGTACGTGGGCGCGTACGCGGCGACCAAGGCGGCGGTGCTCGGGCTGACGCGGGTGGCGGCGCTGGAGCTGGCCGCGCGGAACATCCGGGTCAACGCGGTGTGCCCGGGCGCGGTGGACACCCCCATGGCCAACCCGGGGCTGCTGGACCCGGACGGGGTGACGGAGGAGTCCCGGGAGGCGATGGCGGCCCTGTACCGGCGGGTGGTGCCGCTGGGGCGGGTGGGGCGGCCGGAGGAGGTGGCGAGGCTGGCGCTGTTCCTGACGTCCGAGGACTCCTCGTACATCACCGGGCAGCCGTTCGTCATCGACGGGGGCTGGATGGCGGGGGTCAGCCTCCTGTGAGGGGGTGGGCGGGGCGGTACGCGTAGATCTGACGAGTCGTCAGTTCATGCCATCCCCGCTCTTGACGCCCCCACTCCCCGGTGGAACAGTCGGACCCATCGAATCTGACGCAACGTCAGAAACCTAAGGACGGTGAACCCCTTGGAATTCGGGCTCTTCGTGCAGGGATACGTGCCTGAGGCGCGGTCCAAGGTCGACCCCGAGGCGGAGCACAAGTCGCTCATCGAGGAGACCGAGTACGTCATCCAGGCCGACAAGTCCGGCTTCAAGTACGCCTGGGCCTCCGAGCACCACTTCCTGGAGGAGTACTCCCACCTCTCGGCGAACGAGGTCTTCCTCGCCTACCTCGCCCACGCCACCGAGCGCATCCACCTGGGCTCCGGCATCTTCAACCCCCTCGCCCCGGTCAACCACCCGGTGAAGGTGGCCGAGAAGGTCGCCATGCTCGACCACCTCTCCAAGGGACGCTTCGAGTTCGGCACCGGGCGCGGCGCCGGCAGCCACGAGATCCTCGGCTTCCTGCCCGGCATCACGGACATGAACCACACCAAGGAGATCTGGGAGGAGACCATCGCGGAATTCCCCAAGATGTTCCTCCAGGAGGAGTACGAGGGGTTCAAGGGCAAGCACTGGTCGCTGCCGCCGCGCAAGATCTTCCCCAAGCCGTACGGCAAGGCCCACCCGGCCATGTGGTACGCCGCCGGCTCCCCGTCCTCGTACGCGATGGCGGCGAAGAAGGGCCTCGGGGTGCTGGGCTTCAGCGTCCAGAAGGTCTCGGACATGGAGTGGGTGCTGGAGCAGTACAAGACGGCCATCCAGGAGGCGAAGGCGATCGGGGCCTTCGTGAACGACAACGTGATGGTCACCTCGACGGCGATCTGCGCCGAGACGCACGAGAAGGCGGTCGAGATCGCGGTCAACGCGAACATGAACCGCTTCCAGTCGCTGGTCTTCCGCTACCACGACACCTTCCCGCGGCCGGAGGCGATCCCGCAGTGGCCCGAGACGCTGCCGGAGTACAACGCGGAGATCATCGAGCTGCTCATCGCGGAGGAGCTGCTGATCTGCGGTGACCCCGCGGAGGTGCGGGCGCAGTGCAAGCGGTGGGAGCAGGCGGGGGCGGACCAGCTGTCGTTCGGCCTGCCGACCGGTGTCTCGTACGAGGACACGATGACGACGATCAAGCTGATCGGCGAGCACGTCATCCCGCACATCGACACGGACCCGGTCCACCGCACGACCCGCTTCCGCCAGTCGGCGTAGCCGCCCGGGGCCCGGCCCCGGACCCCGTTCGCCTCACACGCCGGCGGGGCTGTCCACAGCCCCGCCGGTCCCAGGACCGGAAGGGAACCCCATGCTCGACCACCTCATCCGCGGAGCGACCGTCGTGGACGGCACCGGTGCCCCCGCCCGCGTCGCCGACGTCGGCATACGCGACGGCCGCATCGCCGTCATCGCGCCCCCCGGCACCGTCGACGAGGAGGCCCGTACCGCCGAGGACGCCACCGGGCTGGTCCTCACCCCGGGGTTCATCGACCCCCACACCCACTACGACGCCCAGCTCTTCTGGGACCCGTACGCCACCCCCTCCATGAACCACGGCGTCACCACCGTCGCCGGCGGGAACTGCGGGTTCACCCTGGCCCCCCTCAACCCCGACCGCCCCGAGGACGCCGACTACACCCGCCGCATGATGAGCCGGGTCGAGGGCATGGCCCTCGCCGCGCTCGAAGAGGGCGTCGACTGGTCCTGGTCGACCTTCCGCGAGTACCTCGACGCCCTCGAAGGGCGGATCGCCGTCAACGCCGGGTTCATGGTCGGCCACTGCGCCCTGCGCCGCCACGTGATGGGCGAGGCCGCCACGGGCCCGGCCGCCCCCACCCCCGAGCAGCTGGACCGGATGCTCGCCCTGCTCCACGAGGCCATGGACGCGGGCGCCTGGGGCCTGTCCACCACCCAGTCCTCCACCCACTCCGACGGCGACGGCGCCCCCGTCGCCTCCCGGCACGCCGAGCCCGCGGAGCTGCTCGCGCTCTCCCGGGCCGTCGGCGAGCACGAGGGCACCCAGCTGGAGGCGATCGTCGCCGGCTGCCTGGACCAGTTCGCCGACGAGGAGATCGACCTCTTCGTCGACATGAGCGCCGCCGCCGGCCGGCCCCTCAACTGGAACGTCCTCACCATCGACGCCGCCGTCCCCGAACGGGTCCCGCGCCAGCTGGTGCCCAGCGAGCGGGCCCGTAAGGCGGGCGGCCGGATCGTGGCGCTGACCATGCCGATCCTCACCCCCATGAACATGTCCCTCGGCACGTTCTGCGCCCTCAACCTCATCCCCGGCTGGGGCGAGGTCCTCGCGCTGCCCGTGCCCGAGCGGATCGACAGGCTCCGCGATCCGGACGTACGGGCCGAGATGCTGCGCCGCGCCGACAGCAAGGAGGCCGGGGTCTTCCGGCGGCTCGCGAACTTCGGGCGGTACGTCATCGGCGACACGTACAGCGAGGAGAACGAGGGGCTCAGCGGGCGGGTCGTGAACGACATCGCCGCCGAGCGCGGGCAGGACGCCTTCCACTGCCTCGTCGAGATCTGCGCCAACGACGACCTGCGCACCGTCCTGTGGCCGATGCCCACCGACAACGACCCGGCGACCTGGGCCCTGCGCGCCGAGACCTGGCAGCACGAGGACGTCATGCTCGGCGGCTCCGACGCGGGCGCGCACCTGGACCGGATGTGCGGGGCCCCGTACACGACCCGGTTCCTCGGCGACTGCCTGCGCGGCCGGCGGCTGGTGCCGCTGGAGCAGGCGGTGCGGATGCTGACGGACGACCCGGCGCGGCTGTTCGGGCTGCGCGAGCGCGGCCGGATCGCCGAGGGCTGGCACGCGGACCTGGTCCTCTTCGACCCGGAGCGCATCGAGGCCGGCCCGGCCACCCTGGTCCACGACCTGCCGGGGGACAGCCCGCGCCTGGACTCCCGGGCGATCGGGATCGTGTCGGTCCGGGTCAACGGGGTCGAGACCATCCGCGACGACGAGGTGACCGGAGCGATCCCGGGGATCGTCCTGCGGTCGGGCCGGGACACGAGGACGGTGAGCACCCGATGAGCGGGGAGCGGGCACAGCGGCTGTACATCGGCGGGGAGTGGACCGAGCCCGCCGGCGGGCACTACGAGGTGGTCAACCCGGCGGACGAGTCCGTGGTGGGGCTGGCCCCCGAGGCCTCGCGGGCGCAGGTCGAGGAGGCGGCCCGGGCGGCCGCCGAGGCCTTCGGCCCGTGGTCCCGTACGCGGCCCGAGGAGCGGGCGGCGATCCTGGACCGGGCCGCGGACGTGATCCAGCGGGAGTTCGAGCCCTGGGCGGAGCTGGCCCGGGCGGAGACGGGCGCCCCGACGGGGATCGCGCGCGGGATGCAGGTCGGGGTGGGGGTGTCGCGGTTCCGGCGGTACGCGAAGGGCGCCCTGGAGCCGGTGGAGCGGGGGCTGCCGCCGCAGGTCACCGAGGCGGGGCCGATGGGGGCGGCGAGCGTGCTGGGGGCGCTGGAGGTGCGCCAGCCGGTCGGGGTGGTCACCTGCATCACCTCGTACAACAACCCGTGGGCGAACCCGGCGGGCAAGGTGGCCCCGGCGCTGGCGATGGGGAACACGGTGGTGGTCAAGCCGGCCCCGCAGGACCCGCTGTCGGTGTTCCGGATGGCGGAGGCGCTGGCGGAGGCCGGGATCCCGCCGGGGGTGGTGAACGTGGTCTCGGGGCAGGCGGTGGAGGTCGGCGAGGCGGCGGTGGACTCCCCGCACGTGGACATGGTGTCCTTCACCGGCTCGACGGGGGTGGGGCAGCGGATCGCGGAGGTCTGCGGGCGGTCCATGAAGCGGCAGCTGATGGAGCTCGGCGGCAAGGGCGCGGCGGTGGTCTTCGAGGACGCCGACCTGGACGCGGCGGTCATGGGCATCGGCACGACCTTCTCCTTCTACAGCGGGCAGATCTGCACGGCCCCGACCCGGGTGATCGTCCACCGGTCGGTGTACGCGGAGCTGGTGGAGAAGCTGACGGGGTACCTGGCGTTCATGAAGGTCGGGGATCCGGCGGTGCGCGGGACGGTGGTCGGCCCGGTGATCTCGGCGGCGCACCGGGACCGGGTGGAGTCGTACGTGGAGCTGGGCCGCAAGGAGGGGGCGCGGATCGCGTTCGGCGGGGCGCGGCCGGTGGTGGGGGAGGGCGAGCGCAGGGGCAGGGGCTTCTACGTGGCGCCCACGCTGCTGGTCGACTGCACCAGCGACATGCGGGTGGTGCGGGAGGAGGTCTTCGGGCCGGTGGTCGTGGTCGTCCCGTTCGACGGGGGCGAGGACGAGGCGGTGGCCCTGGCCAACGACAGCGACTACGGGCTGATCAGCTACGTGTGGTCCGGGGACGCGGCGCGGGCCTTCCGGGTGGCGCGGCGGCTGCGGGCGGGCGGGGTGGGGGTGAACACGATCGGCCGGAACATGGAGGCGCCGTTCGGGGGCTTCAAGCGGTCGGGGGTGGGCCGGGACGTGGGCTCGTACGCGCTGCACGCATACAGCGAGGTGCAGTCGATCGTGTGGGCGGGGTAGGGAGAAAATTGCCTCGGGAAATTTTCTAAACGGACATTCCGGGCGCGGCTGCGGTTTCCGCATACCGGAACCCCGTGTCCGCTGCCTGCGAATCGGCCGCGGGGGTGTGAATCGATCTTGCAATCCCGCGTCGTAAACTGCCCGTGGATTGAAATTCCAAGGCGATTCATTGCGTCCACATCTGGACTTAACCCTCCCAGATGTGGAAATCGCACCCTCTACCGTCCTTTCACATGACACAGCTGGACGAGCGGCCTCGGGTCGGAGACACGGTAAGCGGCGTCGCCGCGGGCGACGGCGAGGTGCGCGGCAAGGGCCTCGGCAAAGGCTCCGTCGGCCTGGTGGGCAGCGCCGTCATCGGCATCTCCACCGTCGCCCCCGTCTACTGCCTGACCTCCACCCTCGGCTCCACCGCCGGGCAGGTCGGCCTCCAGATGCCCGCCGTCTTCCTGGCCGGCTTCCTGCCGATGCTGCTCGTCGCCTTCGCCTACCGCGAGCTCAACAAGGACATGCCGGACTGCGGCACCTCCTTCACCTGGACCGTCAAGGCCTTCGGCCCGCGGATCGGCTGGATGTGCGGCTGGGGCCTGGTGATCGCCACGATCATCGTCCTGTCCAACCTGGCCGGCGTCGCCACGTCCTACTTCTGGCTGCTGGCCGGCGAGATCACGTCCAACCCGGACGTCGCCGCCCTCGACCACAACAAGTTCGTCCACATCGCCACCTGCCTGACGCTGATCGCCACCGCGACCGCCATCAGCTACCGGGGCATGACCGCCACCAAGGGCGTCCAGTACACCCTCGTCGGCCTCCAGCTGCTGGTCCTCGCGGTCTTCGTGGCCATGGCCTTCCAGAAGGCCTCCGCCGGCGCCTTCGACACCGGCGTGCACTTCTCCTGGCAGTGGATGAACCCCTTCGCGGTCCAGTCCATGGGCGCCTTCACCGCCGGACTCTCGCTCTCGATCTTCATGTACTGGGGCTGGGACACCTGCCTCACCGCGAACGAGGAGACCATCGGCTCCGCCAAGACCCCCGGCCGCGCCTCGCTCATCGCGATGGTCGTCCTCGTCGGCTCCTACCTGGCCACCGGCGTCGCCGCCCAGATGGCCGTCGGCTCCGGCACCAAGGGGCTCGGCCTCGGCAACCCGGAGACCTCCGGGAACGTCTTCGCCGCCCTCGCCGGCCCGGTCATGGGCCCGGTCCTCGGCATCCTGCTCTTCGTGGCGGTCCTCGCCTCGGCGGCCGCCTCGCTCCAGACCACCTTCATCCCGGTCGCCCGCACGGTCCTCGCCATGTCCACGTACGAGGCCCTGCCGGCCTCCTACGCCAAGGTCCACCCCCGCTTCAAGACCCCGGGCCGCGCCACCGTCACGGCGGGCGTCGCGACCGGCGCGTTCTACACGGTCATGACCCTGGTCAGCGAGAACGTCCTCACCGACACGATCTTCGCGCTCGGTCTGATGATCTGCTTCTACTACTCCCTGACGGCCTTCGCCTGCGCCTGGTACTTCCGCGGCGACCTGCGCCGCTCGGCCCGCGACCTGTTCTTCAAGGGCGTCTTCCCGGTCCTGGGCGGCCTGCTCCTGGCGGCGGTCTTCGTCAAGACCCTGACGGACGCCTGGGACCCCTCGTACGGCTCCGGCTCCACCATCCCGGGCCTGGGCGTCGGCAGCGTCTTCGTCATCGGCGTCGGCCTGCTGGCCCTCGGCGTGGTCATCATGCTGATCACCGAACGCCGCAGCCCGGCCTTCTTCCGCGGCGAGATCCTCACGAGGTCGACCCCGTCGCTGGTGGTCGAGGACTGAGCCGGCGGGGCGGCCGCCCGGTCGGGGCCGCCGTCAGCCGAGGACGTACTGCTCGTCCCCGAACTCGGCCACGATCTTCAGCTTGCCGCCGAGCGCCCGGACGTACGCGGCGAGGGTCTCGACCTCGCTGCGTTCCAGCTGGCCGTTCTCGATCCGGGAGACCCGCGCCTGGGTGACGCCCATGGCCTCGGCCACCTGGACCTGTGTGGTGTGCTGACGCTTGCGGACCTCGGCCAGCCGGTGCGCCCGGACCACGGCGATCATCTCCGCCGCGCCCCGGTCGACCTCCTCCCGTTCGGCGGGGGAGAAGCCGAACTCCTCGACGAGGTCGTCCCAGCGGGCGGCCTTCGGGCTGCCTCCGGGCAGCGGGCTCTCACCCTGGCTGTGGTTCATGCAGTGTCCTCCTCCAACTCCGTCAGGTAATCCTCGTACGCCTTCTCGGCCCGGGGAACCGCCGACAGGTACCAGCCACGCCAGTCCCCGGCCTTGTCGCCGCCGACGAGGAACACCGCGCGCCGCAGCGGGTCGAACACGAACAACAGCCGCACCTCGCTTCCACCGGTGGATCCGGGACGGAGCTCCTTGAGGTTGGCCAGGCGGGATCCTTTGACGGTGTCCACGAGAGGACGGCCCATCGCGGGGCCTTCTTGTCGCAGTGCGGTGATGGCCTTGCTGATCTGGATGAGCGTCGGCCGATCGTTTTGGCGCAGGGTGTGCAGCCAGGAAAGGGCGGGCTCCACGACGATCACTTCCCAGTTCACGGACCTTCCCTCCGAGTATGCCAAGTGAGGCATATTATGCAAGTGTCATATCGGAGGTTCTCGCGCGCTGCTGAGCTTCACACCAACGAGGGGGTCGGCGGTGACCCCGGGTGCGGCGGGGTCGTTGGGACGGGCATGACTGCCATCAAGCGCACCCTGTCCGCCCTGGTCCTCACCGGTGGCGCCGCCCTCGCCCTCACCCCCGTCGCGCACGCCGCCGACGGGCCCACCATGGAGAACCAGCCCGTCGTCGAGCGCGTCGTCGACATCGCCGGCCACCCGGGCCAGGCGGTACAGGACACCAAGACCGCCCTCGCCGTCACCGGCGCGGCCGCGAACAGCGCGACCAAGTCCACCCAGGGCTCCCTCGCGGGCGCCGACACCGCCCTGGACGGCGGCCTGCCGCACGCGCCGACGGTGAAGTGACGGCCCGGGCCGGATCAGCCCTGGGGCCGGTCGCGGGGGTCGGTCAGCCCCAGGTGCGGGCGCAGAGGACCAGGCGGTAGCCGTCCGGGTCGGCGATCGTGACGCCGTGCTCGTCCCAGTACGGGTTGTTGGACGGGACCTGCTGCCCGCCGTGGGCGATCAGGCGGCGGACCAGGGCCGGGTCGGGGGTCCGCCCGAGGTAGACGACGAACAGGTCGTCCACGGTGGGGGCGGGGTCGACCGGGTTCTCCGGGTCGCGGGTGAGCTCGAAGTGCCACCCGCCGCCGGAGGGCCCGACCATGACGAGGTCGTGCTCCCCGGGGACGTGCCCCGAGGTCCGCCACAGGACGTCGAGCCCGAGCCCGTCGACGTAGAACCGCTCGGCGGCCGCGAGATCGCGGGAGGGGCGGGCGACGCGTACGTGGGTGTGTGCATCGATCATGCCGGGACCCTATGGGGGACCGGGACCGTCCGGGGCGCGGGAGCGCCCGGTCTGTCAGGTGGCCCCCGGGTTCCGCTTCTTGGCGGCCGGGGGTGTTCCGGGGCCGATCTTGGCTGTAGAGTTCATCTCGAGCTCGCGGCCGGGAAACCGGCGGTGGGACCGGCGTTGGTGGTCCAAGGAAAGGCACCCCACTTCCTGTGGGGGGATGCAGGTGCAAGGCCTGCCCAGCGCTCGATCAAAGGCCCCGGCCTCCTCACGGAGACCGGGGCCTTTCGCGTGGGCTAGCTCCGCTCCGCCTCGCTGCGTTCCACGCAGAACTCGTTCCCCTCGGGGTCGGCCAGGGTCGCCCAGCCGGTCCCGTCGGGATTGCGGTGGTCGCCGACGAGCGTGGCGCCGAGCCCGAGCAGCCGTTCCACTTCCTCGTCGCGGGAACGATCCTGCGGCTGGACGTCCAAGTGCACCCGGTTCTTCACGGACTTGGCGTCCGGCACCTGGATGAACAGGAGCGTCCCGCCCTCCGAGGTGAGCAGTACCTCGGGATCGCCGGGCCGGTCCTCCTTGGAGACGGTCCCGTTGAGGACCTCCGCCCAGAACAGGCCCAGGCCGTAGGCGTCGTGGCAGTCGAAGGTGATGTGTCGTACGAGAGAGGGCATGGACGCACACTAGCCGTCCTCAGGCCTTCGGGCATAGCGTTTACCCATGGTCCATTGCAATGTCCGGATCTGCTTCGTTGCGTTGAATTTCGAGCCGTTGCAACGATTATGTGCCGCTGAACTGCGGTGATGGTGAATCTGCGCAACGAACCTGTTGTCAGGTCTTGGAATGCAACGTAGCGTTTCTCATGTCAGAAAGCAGCGGGCCGCAAGGGGCGCGCGATACCGATGAAGGAGAGCACCATGCAGAAGTTCGCCACGGCCGCCCCGGTCTCCGCCGTCCTCGACATCCCGGCCGGCCGCGTCAACCTCATCGCCGGCGACCGGAAGGACGCCACGGTCGAGGTCCTCCCCGCCGACCCCTCGAAGAGCCGCGACGTGAAGGCCGCCGAGCTGATCGAGGTCGCGTACGCCGACGGGGTCCTCCGGGTGGTCGCCGCCCCGGCGAAGAACCCGATCACCGGGAACTCCGGCTTCGTGGACGTGACCGTCCAGCTGCCCGCCGGCTCCCGCGTCGAGGCCAAGGTGGCCGCCGCCGAGGTGCGGGGCGCGGGCCCGCTGGGCGACGTCGTCGTCGAGGCCGCCCAGGCCCAGGTCACGCTGGACGAGACCGCCACCGCCCGCGTCGCCGTCCAGTCCGGCGACGTCTCCCTCGGCCGCCTGGCCGGCCCGGCGGAGATCAGCACCCAGAAGGGCGCGATCACCATCGAGGAGGCGGCGGGCGGCGCGCTCACCCTGAAGACCCAGCACGGCGACATCACCGTCGGCGCCGCCCGCGGCGTCTCCGCCACCCTCAACGCGGGCACCGGCTACGGCCGCATCCACAACGCCCTCCAGAACGCCGAGGGCGCCGCGGCCCCGCTCACCATCGAGGCGACCACCGGCTACGGCAACATCACCGCCCGCAGCGTCTGAGGCGCCCGCCCGGCCGTAAAAGAAGGTGCGGGTGCGGGAGGCCGCGGCCTAGCGTGAAGCGGTGAGCAGCGACTATCCATTCGCCGACGGCCGCAACCTCGTCTGGGGCCTCACCGGCTTCGGTGACGCGGACGAGGAGACGGTCGAGTCCGTTTCGCTGGACCGGGACCAGTTCCTGAGGATCAGGCACCTGTTCGTGCTGGGTGACGACCCCTGGATGATGGCGGGCGAGTACCGCGTCGCGCCGAGCATCTGGCCGCACGTCCGCCGCGCGGTGCCGGGCGTCCGGTTCCAGCGCGATGCCGACTACTTCCTCGGCGCCCGTCAGGCCCTGCCTGACGGGCGCTTCTGGCGTCCGGCCCCGGGCGTGGCGGCGCCGGGACCGATACCGCCCTTCTAGCCGGTGACCCCGCCGAGGAAGGCGGTCCAGGTGGCGGGGGAGACCCGCAGCTCCGGGCTGGCCGTGAGCTTGGAGTCGCGGACGTGGACGGTGTCGGTGCAGGTGGCGACCTCGACGCAGTCGTCGCCCTCGCTGCCGCTGTAGCTGCTCTTGAACCACCGGAGCTGGGATCTGTTCACAGGGACCCTCGCAATCGCATCAACAGGCCCACGCTGTCCGCAGGGTTGAGGGCCTGGATGCGAAGTTTGGCATACCGCTGGTGGAAGGCGCTGATGGCTTTCGGGTCGAAGATGACCTGGCCCGTCTTCTGGCCTTCGCTGTAGCCCGCCCACTCGTGCTCCTGGGTTTCGAGGAGACGGAAGGAGCCATCGGTACCCGCGTGCTCCGGGCTGACGAGCGGCATGATCTGGATATCGACGTTGGGCAGCTTCCCGCACTCCAGGAGGTTGTCGATGAGCTCGCGCGTAACCTCCGGCCCACCCGTCTGCCGCTCGATCAGCGACTGCTCGATGATGAAGCTGAAGGTGATGTATGGCGTGCGGGTGAGGAGCTTCTGCCGCTCCAGGCGCTTGAAGATGCGCGCTTCTTCCACCTCGGGCGTCGGCAGGGGCGGGACGTTGTGGATCTGGGACCGCGCGTACGTCTCCGTCTGCAGCAGGCCCGGTATCACCCTGCACTCGTACGTATTGAGTGCAACGGCCTCCTTCTCCAGCTCAGCCCACCGCCGGAACCAGGACGCCAGCCCCCGCCGCCGTGTCATCTGCTTCGCCGCGATCTTGAGTACCCCGAAGGCGTCCAGCACCTCTTCCGACTTGTTCACGAACTTCGCGGACGGATGTCGGCGGCCCTGCTCCACGGACGCCACATACTGCTGCGAGTAGCCCACCTTCGGTGCCAACTGCTCCTGTGTCAGGCCGTTGCGTTTGCGGAACGCCTTCACCGTGTCCCCGAAGTTCTTCAGGTCGGGGTCGGGTTCCACCTGGTCGTCACCGTCGCTGCCCTTGCCAGCCGTCATCACGGTCACCTCCCGAATCATCATGCTCACGGTCGGTGACGGCTCCTGTCCAGAGCGTCAGCTACTACTCTTCATCAGTAGCAGTCGAGGCGCTGGGAACTCCCCAGCTCACGCGGGACGTTGGTCTCCATGACCGCACCCTCGCACCCCCTCGTACGCGTGTTCACCCAGCGTTTCAGCTGCACCCTCCGCGGCGCCCGCCTCGCCCGGCAGCTGGCGCTGGTCTCCCTCGACGACTGGGGGATCCCCGAAGGCAGCGAGCTGTCCGCCGACGCCGGGCTGCTCGTCGCGGAGCTGGCCTCCAACGCCGCCACCCACGGGCGGGTCGTCGGGCGGGACTTCGAGCTCCGGATGACCCTGCTGGGCGGCGACCCGCACTCCGCGGGGGTGCTGCGGCTGGAGGTCTCCGACCCCCGGCGGGAGCGGCGGCCGGCCGTCCAGCCGCACGTCTACCAGGCGGAGTCGGGGTACGGGCTGCGCATCGTGGACGCCGTCGCGGCCGACTGGGGGGTGGTGGACCGGGTCATCGGCAAGACCGTCTGGGCCGAGCTGGCCACCGTCAGGGCGCCGGCACCAGCACGCTGACGGTGTAACCGGTCGGGTTGACCAGGCGGCCGCACGCCATGTCGATCCGGATGTCCTCGGCCGCCACCCCGGACCGGGCCAGCTCCCTCAGGTAGGTCCGCAGTTCCGCCTCGTCCAGGGTCGAGAAGCGAGGCTCCCACCGGCCCGACGCCTCCCGGTCGCGCCGGGCGTCGGCCCTGCGGCGCTCCCGTTCCCTCCGCTTGCGCTGGCCCGGCATCCCGTGTCCCCTTCCCGGACGCCTCCACGGTCGCCCCATGTCCGGGGATTAGCATGCGCGCCGGGCCGTGAACAGGGAAGGCGGGATGGCGGTGACTGGCTTGGCCGGAGGCGGAGTTGAGGGGGAGTGGCGGTCCGGGGCGCTCGCCGGGCTGCTCAGGGCCGCCCGTGTCGGGACGGGCGGGCACCGGGCGGCCGTGCGCAGGGTGGCCGACTGGCTGGGCCGGGCCGTCGGGGGTTCCGCGCGGATCGAGGACCCGGTCCGTGCCGGCGTGCCGGACGGGGCGCTCCTGCGGGACGTCGCCGCCGGGAGCCCCCGGTCGGCCGTGGTCGCCGAGCCGGGGCGGCACCTGCGGGTGCTGGCGCTCGGGGCCGGGCGGCCGCACCCGGTGCTGGTGGTCACGCGGCCGGTCCCGTACGACGAGGCGGCCGCCGCCCTCGTCGGCCACGCGGCCACCGTCCTGGAACTGCTGGTGGCGGCCGGTGGGGCGGACGCGCAGCGGCGGCGGCTGGCCGAGGCGGGGGCGGGGGTGCGGCTGTCCGTGCTCCAACTGCTCATGGGCGGGGAAGTGGCCCTCGCCCAGCGGACGATGGCCGGGCTGCGGCCCGGGCTGCTGGACGCGGAACGCGTGGTGGTGTGCGTACTGGAGGCCGCGCGGGGCGAGCGGCGGGAGGTGGCGGGGGCCTGCGAGGAGCTGCTCGCCGGGCGGGCGCTGGTCGTGCGGTGTCCCGCGGACGACGGGCACGTCATCGTCGTCGCACCCGTCGGCGGGGGTGCGGAGGCGGCCCTGCGCGGGTTCGTCGCCGGGCGGGACGGGGTGTTCCTGGGGGTCGGGGCGCGGCATCCGCTCTCCCGGGTCGCGGCGGGCTACGACGACGCCGTGCGGAGCCTGGCCGCCGCACGGCTGATGCCGGGGCGGGTGGCCGGGCACGCCGCCCGGGTCCGGCCGGCGGACGTGCTGGACGCGGGGGCGGCGGCCGCCTGGGCGGCGCAGTACCTGCGGCCGCTGGAGGCCGTGCCGGCGCAGGACCGGTACCAGCTGACGGCGACCGTGCGGCTCGGGCTGGAGTTCACCGCGGTGAACGCGGCCCGGCTGCTGGGGATCAGCCGCAACACGGTGCGGGCTCGGATGGAGCGGGCGGCGGGGCTGCTCGGCGTAGACCTGGGCGACGTACGGGCCCGGGCGGCGCTCGACCTGGCGCTGAGGTTCCAGGACCGGGAGGAGGGGGAGCCCGGCCGTGCGGTTCCCGGCCTGCGGGGCCTGCTCGCCGCGGGCCCGGTCCTGGCATGGGCCGGTGAGCTGCTGGCGCCGCTGCGGGCCGACGAGCGGGACCTCGGGCGGACCCTGCGGGACTGGGCCGGGGAGAACTGCGCGGTCGAGCCCGCCGCCCGGCGCCGGGGCGTGCACGCGCAGACCGTGCGCGAGCACCTGCGCGGGGCGGAGGGGCTGCTGCGGCGGCAGCTCGTCGCGGGCGGGAGCGGGCTCTACGAGGTGGTGCTGGCGCTCATGGCGGTGGGGGAGCTGGAGCCGGGCGGGGCGGCCGGCGGGGCCGCTGCGGGCGAAGAGGAGCGCGGGGATCCGCCGCGGGGGCGTTCGGGCCGGTCAGGGCCGGGGGACCGTGCACCGGTGACAGGCACCTGTCCCGTGACCGTGCAGCCGTGAGATGGCGGCGGGTCGAGCGGGGCCCTAGTTTTCCCTTCAGCGGCGCCCCCAGGTAGGCGCCGTCAACGGGGGGATCGGAACCGTAGGTTCCGATCCGGCACGCGGGAGCGTGTGACGCCGAACCGGGCCCGGAGCCGCTGCTGCGCTCCGGGCCCGGTTCGTCGTGCCGGGGGCTACTTCTTCGTCGGCAGGGGCGGCAGCGACGGGAGCTTGCCGGCCTCGCTCTTCTGGAAGGTGTCCTGGCCCGCGCCCTCCCAGGTGACCTTCAGGGTGGTGGCGTCGACCGAGTCCACCTTGCCCTTGGAACGGGTCGCCCCCGGAGGGCACTTCAGGTCGATGGTCGCGCCCGAGGCGGTGCCCTCGCAGGTCAGGCCGGTGGCGGCCTCGACGACGAGCGCCTTCTGGCCCTTGACCGTGAGCACCACGCTCTTGCCCGGGCTCTGCATCGAGATCCAGCCGCCGTCCAGGGTGCCCGCGCCCGTGCCGCCCGTGCTCGCGCCGGTGCTCGGGGCCGCGCTCGGCGCGACGGTCGGGGTCAGGGCGGCCGCCGGGGTCTTGGAGGGCTTCGCGTCCGCCTTCGTGTCGCTGCCGCAGGCGGTCAGCGTCAGGGCGGCGGCCAGGCCGGCGGCGGCGAAGGCGGTGATGCGCAGGGTGCTGTGCACGGGAAGGTCCCCCAGGAAAGCGAGTCGGCGGCAACGAAGGGTGGAACGGAACGCGCCAACGTACCAGCCGTGCGGGCGGGCGGGCGCACCCCAGGACACGCCCCGCCGGGCGGTACGGTTCCGGCCACCGCGTCCCGGCGGGGTCCCGGTCCGCGCCTCAGAGGTACTGGGCGTAGTCGTCCAGGGTGCGCAGGACCTCCTCCTCGCGGGCGGAGGGGAGTTGCAGGACGACCTCCTCGATGCCGAGCTCGGCGTAGTGGGCGAGCTTGCCGGGGCTGGGCTGGACGGCGTACGGGACCACCTGGAGGGCCTTGGGATCGCGCCCGGCGTCCTCCCAGACCCGGCGCAGCACCGGCAGCGTCTCGGTGAGGCCGCCGCCGCCGATGGGGAGCCAGCCGTCGGCGTGGTCGGCGACGGCGGCGAACAGCTTCGGGCCGGCCGCCCCGCCGATGAGGGTGCGGGGGCCGTGCAGCCGTTGCCCGTCCGGGAGTTCGCGCGGGGGCGTGGCCGGCTTGGGGTGGGCGTGGCTGGCCTGGACGGAGCCGTACGGGCCCTCGTAGGCGGTCGGCTCCGGGGACCACAGGGCGCGCATCAGGGCCATGTGCCCGCGGACCCGCTCGCGCCGGGTGGGCCAGTCGACGCCGTGGTCGGCGGCCTCCTCGACGTTCCAGCCGTAGCCGATGCCGAGGGTGAGGCGGCCGCCGCTGAGGTGGTCGAGGGTGGCGGCCTGCTTGGCGAGGCCGATGGGGTCGTGCTGGGCGACGAGGGTGATGCCGGTGCCGAGGTGCAGGCGGCGGGTGACGGCGGCGGCCTGGCCGAGCGCGACGAAGGGGTCGAGGGTGCGGCCGTACTGCTCGGGGAGGTCGCCGCCCATGGGGGCGGAGGTGGCGCGGCTGACCGGGATGTGGGTGTGCTCGGGGAGGTAGAGGCCGGCGAAGCCGCGCTCTTCGAGGGTGTGGGCGAGACGGGTGGGGGAGATGGTGCGGTCGGTGAGGAAGATGGTCGCGGCGATCCGCATGGGTGGGCACCTCCGAGTCGTCGGGAGGGCCAAGGTACGGGGTTCCGGGTGCGGGTGGCAGGGGCGCGGGGCCGTGGCGGGGCTCCGCCCCGGACCCCGCGCCTCAGACCTGCGGGTAGCGGGTGAGCCAGGCCGGGGTGGGGTGGAGGGTGGGGCCCTGGGTCATCTCCAGGGCGAAGTCGTCGGCCAGTTCCAGGATCGTGGGGCGGCCCTCCACCTCGGCCAGCCAGGCCGCCGGGAGGGCGGTCTCGCCGAGGAGGGCGCCGAGGAGGGCCCCGGTCAGGGCGCCCGTGGCGGCGCAGTCGCCGCCGTGGTTGACGGCCAGGCGCAGCCCGTGCCGCATGTCCTCCGCGACGAGGGCGCAGTGGACGGCGAGGGCGAGGGTCTCCTCGGCGCCGCGGACGTCGCCGGAGGCGGGCGGGGCCTCGGGCGTGCCGTCGGCGGCGGTGAGGGCCCGCCGCAGGGCGTCGGTGACGGGCTGGTGGCCGGGGCGGGCGGCGAGGAGGGCGAGGGCGCGGCGGACTGCGGCGTCGAGGGCCTCGCCCCGGGTGAGGCCGTGGACGATGACGGCGAGGGCCCCTGCGGACAGGTACGCGGTGGGGTGGCCGTGGCTCTGGGTCGCGCACTCGACGGCGAGTTGGAGGACGAGGGCGCTCTCCCAGCCGACCAGGAGCCCGAACGGGGCCGAGCGCACGGTGGCGGCGGCGTCCCGGGCGGTGGGGTTCTTGGGCTGGTCCGGGGTGCCGCGGGTGTCGTCGGCGAAGCCCGTCAGGCAGGCGCGGGCGGGGTCGCGGCGGACGTAGAGCCACTCCTCGCGGGCGAGCCAGCCGTTGTCCGCGCGGCGCTCGTCCGGGCCCCAGTCGTGCTGGGTCGCCGCCCAGCGGAGGTAGGCGCGGTGCACGTCGGTCGGGGGGTGCCAGGCGCCGGTGTCCCGGCGCACGTGGGCCCGTATCAGGCCGTCGACGGTGAACAGGGTGAGCTGGGTGGCGGCCGTGACGGTGCCGCGCCGGCCGTGGGCGGGGACCGGGCCGGTGAGGCCGGCCGGGCCGTGGGCCTCGCGGATGCCGTCCGGGGTCAGGCCGGCGACGGGGGCGCCGAGGGCGTCTCCGACGGCCGAGCCGAGGAGGGCGCCGCGCACCCGGCTGCGGAAGTCCTGCTGTTCGGCGCGGCCCCACAGGGCGGTGGTCAGGTTGGTGGCCGGGGCCGTGGCGGGTCCCGGGGCGGCGGCGCGGGTGAGGAGGGACGCGGCCGTCCCGCCGGCGCCCGCCGCCCCGGCCGGTCTGGTGGCCCCGTCGGCCCCCGCCGTCGTGGGTGTGCTCGTGGACGTGCTCGTGGTCGTATCCATGCGGTTCCCCCCAGAGTCTGGCGCGCACTGTAGTGGACCGCTTCGGTCTATTTCGGAAGGAGTCCGTCAGGTCGCCCGTAAGTGAGCGGAGAACGGCCGGATCCCGAGTACTTCCAGCCAGGGGAATGATCAATGGCACGTTTTGCCACTTGCCTTCGGGGTGGCCGTTTCCAGCCATGTCCCGTTCACGTCCGGTTCGCCGGGGGCCCGGAGCCTCGACGGCATGAAGAAGGCTCTCCTCGCCGCGACCGCCGTCGCCGCCTCCGCTCTCACCGCCTCGCTGGTCGTGGCCCCCGCCGCCTCCGCCTCCGGCTGGGAATGGCCCGGCCGGCACCACGACCGCACCTCGATCCCCTTCACCGAGGCCACCGTCACCGCCGCCGCGGACGGTTCGTACGCCCTGAAGTGGAACGCCAAGGGCACCAAGCACGTCGAGATCAAGGCGAACGGCAAGGTCGTCGCCAAGGGCGGCTCCCAGGGCCGGGCCACCGTCAAGGGGCTGCCCGCCGCCGACCGCCAGTGGTTCGACTTCAAGGCCGACCACGGCCAGGGCCTGCACCTCGCAGACCGCCAGATCAAGCTGGAGGGCGCGGTCAACTTCCGCGACGTCGGCGGCTACCGCACCACCACCGGCCAGTGGGTCAAGATGGGCGAGGTCTACCGCTCCGACGCCCTCAACAAGCTGACCGCCGCCGACCAGGCCAAGCTCCAGCGGCTGCGCGTGAAGACGATATTCGACCTGCGCACCCAGGACGAGCGCACCAAGGACGCCGACCAGGTCCCGGCCGGCGCCCGCTACGTCGTCGCCGACGTCTTCGCCGGCTCCGGCTCCTTCCAGACCCTGCCCAAGTCCCCCGACGAGGCCGTCCAGGCCATGATCGGCGCCGAGCGGAGCATGGTCAGCGGCGAAGGCGGCAAGAAGGCCTACACGCAGGTCCTCGACGGGGTCCGCGACGACCGCGCCCACGCCGTCCTCTTCCACTGCACCGCCGGCAAGGACCGCACCGGCTGGGCCGACGCCACGCTGCTGACCGCCCTCGGCGTCCCGCAGGAGACGGTGATGGCCGACTACCTGGCCAGCAACGACTACCGCAAGGCCGCCAACGACGCGATCCTCTCGCACCTGCCGGCCCCGCAGGCCGCCGTCTACAAGCCGATGCTCGACGTCCGCCCCGAGTACCTGAACGCGGGCTACGACGAGGTCAAGGCCAAGTACGGCACCTTCGACCGCTACCTCAAGGACGGCCTCGGCATGGACGCCCGCGAGCTGCGCGACCTGAAGCGGGACCTCCTCGTCGGCTGACCCCGCCCCAGGCCGTCCGGCCGTTCAGTCCAGGAGCGGCAGCAGCTCCGGCAGGTGCCCGTCCGAGGCCCGCGCCGCGTCCTGCCGCTCCTGCGGCACCTCCCCGTACAGGGTTGTCCGGGCCCGCGCGGGCCGGCCCGCCGCCTCCGCGACCGCGACCAGGTCCCGTACCGACTTGTACGAGCCGTACGAGGACCCCGCCATCCGCGAGATGGTCTCCTCCATCAGCGTCCCGCCCAGGTCGTTCGCCCCGGACCGGAGCATCTCCGCCGCGCCCTCCGTGCCCAGCTTCACCCAGCTCGTCTGGATGTTCGGGATGTGCGGGTGCAGCAGCAGCCGGGCCATGGCCGTCACCGCCCGGTTGTCGCGGACGGTCGGCCCGGGCCGGGCGATGCCCGCCAGGTAGACGGGGGCGTTGGTGTGGATGAAGGGCAGCGTCACGAACTCCGTGAACCCCTCCACTCCGTTGGCCAGCGCCGTCTCCTGGATCCGGGCCAGGGTGCGGAAGTGGCCGAGCCAGTGCCGGGGCTGGTCCACGTGCCCGTACATCATCGTGGACGAGGAGCGGATGCCCAGCGCGTGCGCGGTGGTGATGACCTCGGTCCAGTCCGCCGTCGGCAGCTTGCCCTTGGTGAGCACCCAGCGGACCTCGTCGTCCAGGATCTCCGCCGCCGTGCCCGGGACGGAGTCCAACCCGGCCTCCTTGGCGGCCGTCAGCCAGTCCCGTACGGACATTCCGGTGCGGGTGGCTCCGTTGACGACCTCCATCGGGGAGAAGGCGTGCACGTGCATGCCCGGCACCCGCTCCTTCACCGCCCGCGCGATGTCGAAGTACGCCGTCCCGGGCAGGTCCGGGTGGATCCCGCCCTGCATGCACACCTCGACGGCGCCCACCTCCCAGGCCTGGGCCGCCCGGTCGGCGACCTGCTCCAGGGACAGGGTGTACGCGTCGGCGTCGGTGCGGCGCTGCGCGAAGGCGCAGAAACGGCAGCCGGTGTAGCAGACGTTGGTGAAGTTGATGTTCCGCGTGACGACGTAGGTGACGTCCTCGCCCACCACCGAGCGGCGCAGGTCGTCCGCGATCCGGCACAGGGCGTCCAGCGCCGGGCCGTCCGCGTGCAGCAGGGCCAGGGCCTGCTCGTCGGTGAGCCGCTCCGGGTCCTCGGCGGCCTGCGCGAGGGCGGCCCGTACGTCGGTGTCGATCCGCTCGGGCACCATGCCGGGCGCGGCGGCCTCGCGCAGGGCCTCCCAGTCGCCGTAGACGTGGTCGAAGTCCTCGCGGCGGTCGCCGGTGCGGCCCTCGGTGTCGATCGCGGTGTGCAGGTCGGTGCGCCCGGTGGCGGTGAAGGCCTCCTCGGGCTCCTGCCACGGGTGCCCCTCGACGACGGCGTCCGGGCGGGCCAGGCCCGTCTCCGGGTCGGCCAGCGCCCGGACGTGGGGCAGCAGCCGGGGGTCCAGCCAGGGCTCGCCCCGGGTCACGAACTCCGGGTAGACGCAGAGCCGTTCGCGCAGCTCGAACCCGGCCGCCGCCGAACGCTCGGCCAGCAGGTCGATCTGCGGCCAGGGCCGCTCGGGGTTGACGTGGTCCGGGGTGAGGGGGGAGACCCCGCCCCAGTCGTCGATGCCGGCGCCGATCAGGCGGGCGTACTCGCCGTCGACCAGGTTCGGCGGGGCCTGGAGGCAGGCGGAGGGGCCCATGATGTGCCGGGCGACGGCGATCGTGGCGACCAGGTCGTCCAGTTCGGCGTCCGGCATCCCGCGCATCGCCGTGTCCGGCTTGGCGCGGAAGTTCTGGATGATCAGCTCCTGGATCCCGTGGTAGGCCCGGGAGATCCGGCGCAGCGCGAACAGCGACTCGGCGCGCTCCTCGTACGTCTCGCCGATGCCGATGAGCAGTCCGGAGGTGAAGGGGACGGAGGAGCGCCCCGCGTCCTCCAGGACGCGCAGGCGGACGGCCGGCTCCTTGTCGGGGGAGCCGTGGTGCGGGCCGCCGGGCTCGGACCACAGCCGGGTGGCGGTGGTCTCCAGCATCATGCCCATGGACGGGGCGACGGGCTTGAGCCGCTGGAAGTCCGCCCAGGACATGACGCCCGGGTTGAGGTGGGGCAGCAGCCCGGTCTCCTCCAGGATGCGCACGGAGATGGCGCGGACGTAGGAGATCGTGTCGTCGTAGCCCTCCGCCTCCAGCCACTCGCGGGCCTCCGGCCAGCGGTCCTCGGGCTTGTCCCCGAGGGTGATCAGCGCTTCCTTGCAGCCCAGGGCGGCGCCCCGGCGGGCGATGTCGAGGACCTCGTCCGGGGACATGAACATCCCGTGTCCGGCCCGGCGCAGTTTGCCGGGGACGGTGGCGAAGGTGCAGTAGTGGCACTTGTCCCGGCACAGCCGGGTGAGCGGGATGAACACGCTCTTCGAGTACGTGATCACGCCCGCGCGGCCGGCGGCCGCCAGGCCCGCGTCGCGGACCCGGGCGGCGGAGGCGGTGAGGTCCTCCAGGGCCTCGCCACGGGCCTGGAGCAGCACGGCCGCCTCGGTCGCGTCGAGCGCGACGCCGTCGCGGGCCCGCCGCAGGGCACGGCGCATCGCGTTGTCGGTCGGAGCGTCACTCGGAGTGGTCATACGGGGAGCATACGATCAGGAGTTCCGGCGCCGGAGGGGGTCATCGCATCAGCTCACCGGCATTGACCAGCAGGGACTGGCCGGTTATCGCCCGTGCCCGGTCGGAGGCGAGGAAGACGGCGGCGTCCGCGACGTCCCCGTCGGTGGCGAGGTCGGGCAGGGCCATCCGGTCGGTGAGGCGGGCGTGCACCTCGGCCTCGGGGACGTTCTCGGTGTGCGCGGTGAAGGTCACGAAGGCCTGCACGGGCGGGCCCCACATCCAGCCGGGCAGCACGGTGTTGACGCGGATCCGGTGCGGGCCGAGCTCTCGGGCCAGGGAGTACATGGCGGAGGTCAGCGCCCCCTTGGAGGCGGCGTAGGCGGCCTGGCGGACCTCGCTGGGCGCGGCGACGGCGGACTGGGTGCCGATGAGGACGACGGAGCCGCCGCCCCCGCCCTTGAGGGCCGGCAGGCAGGCGCGGGTCATGCGCAGGGTGCCGAGGAGGTTGACGTCGATGATCTGCTGCCAGGTCCCGAAGTCGGCGTCCTCCAGGCCGCCGAAGTAGGAGTCCCAGGCGGCCACGTGCACGACGGCGTCGATGCCGCCGAACCGTTCGGCGGCGAGCGTGGCGAGGGCCTCGCACTGCCGCTCGTCGGTGATGTCGGTGGGCAGGTGGGCGGTGTGGGTGCCGTCGGGGTCGATCTCGGCGGCGGACTTGGCCAGGTTGGCCTCGGTGCGGGCGCCGAGGACGGCGTTCCCGCCGTCGCGCACCACGGCGGCGGCCACCTGGTGGCCGAGCCCGGCCCCCACGCCGGAGACGACGACGGTCTTCCCTCGCAGCAGCATGGCCCGCTCCCCTGTGACTCGTAAGATTTCTGACGGGGCGTCAGGGTAGGCGGGCGCGGCCGCGGTGGGAAGGGGCGCGGGGGAGCGGGCGGGGGAGCGGGCCGGGCCGTGCTCAGCGGCGGCCGGAGGCGTCCAGGTAGATGTTCACGGCGACCCAGGTGAACCAGAGCAGCGGGACGATCGCCACGTAGGCGAGCGGCCGGGCGTGCACCGGCGGTCCCTCGTCCAGCTGCTGGCGGCCGGGCGCCGGGTCGGAGTACGGGAGCTTGCCGAACTTCATCGCGGCGATCAGGTTCCAGATCAGCGTGAAGGGCGTGAAGATCACCAGGGAGAAGGGGCTCCACCAGCCCTGGCACAGGGTCTTGGTGGTCATGACCCGCACCAGCGCCCGGCCGCACCGGCGGCAGAAGGGGCCGTTGAGGGTGTGGAAGCGCATCATGACCAGCACGCCGACGTGGGCGCGGACCGCGAAGTTCGCCGTCTCCGGGGCCCCGCAGTTGCGGCAGCCCGGCGCGGGCGCGTGGGCGTACGGGGGCGCGTACGCGGGGTCGTGCGGCACGGCGCCCGGAGCGGCCGGGTAGCCGGCGGGGTGCGGGCCGGGGTGGCCCGTCGGGGGCTGGCCGGGGTGGCCCGCGTACGGCTGGGCGTACGGGTTCGGCTGCTGGGCGGCGGTGCCCGCGTACGGGTTCGGCGGGACGGGGGCGCCGGAGTACGGGTTCGGCGGGACCGGGGCGCCGGAGTAGGGGTTCGGTATGGGCTGCTGCGGCGGCGGGGTGGTCATGGCAGGCCTTCGGGATCGGCGGCGCGGGCTTCGAGAGCGGCGGCCGGCTTCCGGATGTCCCCACGGAAGGCGGCGGAGTCGCACACCAGTGCTCTCGTGTGGCCTGAAGCTACCAGGCGCCCAAGCGATTTCAGGCCATCCGCGCCCCGGTGCGTCACGGCTTCCGGTTCGAGGCGACCAGCTGCCCGAAGGCCTCCGGGGTGATCGTCTCCAGGCCCTTGCCCGTCAGCACGTCCACCTCCTTGCCGTTGACCTCCACCACCGGCGTGCCCTTCTTGCCGCTGCCGTAGAAGGCCTTCGAGACCCGGTCCACCCACGGCATGTACGTCAGCTCCTTGACCGCCTTGTCGAAGCCGGGGTTCCGCAGTCCCGGCACCTGGTCGGCGAGGTCCAGCAGGGTGGCCGTGGAGCCGAACCTGTCGTCCGACTCCTTCTGCGGGTGGTTCTCGTAGAGCACCTGGAGGTAGTCCATGAACTTCCCCGGGTCCTCGTTCACCGCCGCGCCCAGCGCGTTCAGCGCGCGCTTGGAGCCCTTGCCGCCGAGGGCCCCGTCCAGGAAGGTCGCGAAGTGGTACTCGACCCGGTAGTCCCCGGCGTCCGCGCGCTCCTTGAAGGCCGGCCCGAGGCCCGTCTCCACGCCCGCGCAGAACGGGCAGCGCGGATCCAGCCAGACCGACACGAGGTCCTTCGCGCCCTCCTTGCCGTACGGGACGACCACCCCGTCCTCGCCCGCGGTGTGCGCGGGCCGGACGAACGGCCGGTCGCCCGCCTCGCTGTCGCCCGAACCCGCCGATCCCGACGCGTAGATCCCGACCCCGACCGCGGCCGCGAGCACGGCGGCCAGCGCCCCGCCGACGAGCAGCCGCCCGCGCCGCCGGGCGCCGCGCGCCTGCGCCTCCCGCTGTGCCGCGAGCCGTTCACGGGCCTCGCGCCGCTGGTCCTTCTTGCCCCCACTAGCCATGAAACCAGAGTAAATTCCAACGAGCCGTGCCAGGATGGGCCTTTGGTGCTTTTCGGGCAGGGCCGTAAGTCCTCTTCGGGCCGGGACGGAGTGCCGCAGGAGGCGGGCTGGACGTCCTGGGCCACAGACGGGTGAAGCCGAGACGAATGGTGCGTCATATCTGCGGGGGCGACGGCGAGTCGCATCCGAATACCTGATAGACAGAAGAATCACGGCCCGACCGGCCGTGCGCCTGACTTCGCCGGCCGCCTTGGGGGGATCGCCGCACCGTGAAGCCGCTTCACCGTCACGTAGTCAACACCTCGCGCAAGGTGTTGTGCACGGCCGCCCTGGCGGCCAGCCTCACCACCGCCGCGGTCGTGACCAACACCCCGGGCGCCGCCGCGGGCGAGGCCGAACCCACTCCGGACAGCCCGCAGGCAGCCGAGCGCGGTGACGCCCGCCTCGACCTGCCCGGCCAGCTCGCGGACCCCGTCGTCCCGCCCGCCGCCGGCGCGGGGGGCACGGCCGCCGAAGGCGCCGCCGGCATCCCCGCGACCGCCCTCGACGCCTACAAGCGCGCCGAGGTGGCCGTCGCCGCCGCGCTCCCCAAGTGCAAGCTGCCCTGGCAGCTGATCGCGGGCATAGGCCGGATCGAGTCCGTGCACGCCTCCGGCTACGGGCTCAAGGAGGACGGCACCACCGAGCGCCCGATCCGCGGCCCCCGCCTCGACGGCAACGGCTTCGCGAAGATCCTCGACACCGACAAGGGCGAGTTCGACGGCGACACCGAGTACGACCGCGCCTTCGGCCCGCTCCAGTTCATCCCCTCCACCTGGGCCACCTGGAAGGCCGACGGCAACGGGGACGGCAAGCGCGACGCCAACAACATCTACGACGCGGCGCTGGGCGCGGGCCTCTACCTCTGCGCGGGCGGCAAGGACCTGTCGAACCCGGCCGACCTCGACAAGGCGATCCTCAGCTACAACCAGTCGCGCGAGTACGTGAACAGCGTGCTCGGCTACATGCGCCAGTACCAGCAGGACGGCACCGCCGGGATCCCGAACCCGCCCGTCGGCAACTACCCGACCCCGCCCGCGCCGACCGTGCCCACCCCGCCGCACGTTCCCACCCCGAACCCCCCGGCGACGAAGCCGACGCCCACGCCGGACCCCAAGCCGACGCCCAAGCCGGACCCGAAGCCCACCCCGACGCCGGACCCGTCGAAGCCGACCCCGGCGCCGGCGACGCTGGCCAAGCTGGAGCGGGTCGGCGACGCGAAGCTGGAGGCCGAGGCCGGCAGCACGTTCGCGGACGGCGCCAGCTTCAAGGCGGTCCTCAGCGACGGCAAGCCGGCCGCCGGCCAGGCCGTGGTCGTCGCGGTGGAGCAGGACACCACCGGCGGTACGGGCTTCGTCTTCGGCGACCAGTCGAGCGTGGTCGTCCGCACCGACGCCCAGGGCATCGCCACCGCCCCGCGGCTGAAGGCGGGCCCGAAGGCGGGCACCTTCACCCTGAGGGCCACGGCCTACGACGCCAAGAGCCAGTTCACCGTGGCCCTGGACGGCAAGGTCACCGCGAAGCCGGCCGAGAAGCCGGTGGCGCTCACCCGTACGGACGGCACCGCGGCGGTCGAGGTCGCCGCGGGCGCCCCGGTCGAGGGCCTGAGCTTCCTGGCCGCCCGCGGTGACGCGCCGCAGGCCGGTGTCCAGGTCACCGCCGAGCTGGTCACGGGCAAGCCCGGGGCCTGGGTCCCGGTGGACCCGAAGACGGCGAAGGGCCCGTTCTTCAAGGGCGCGGCGGAGGGCCGGAAGCTCTTCACGCTGGAGCTGCCCAAGACCGCGGCCGACGGCAGGATCGCCCTTCCGGACCTGCTGACGACGGACGCGCCCGCCGGCACCTACCACCTGCGGCTGACCACGGCGGACGGTGCGGAGCTCGTCCTGGACGTCACGGTCACCGCCCCCAAGGCGGCCCCGAAGGCCTGACCCGGCCCCGTACGCCCGCACCCGACGGCACGGCCGGTCGCCCCCACGGCGACCGGCCGTGCCGTCGTCGTACGGGCGCCTCGGCGGCCCTCCGGGCGGGCCGCTGGCGGGCCGGTGGCGGGGCGGAAAAGGCAGGAGCCCCGCCCCCTCCGTTCGCACGGGGGGAGCAGGGCTCCTTGGGTACTGCGTAATCCGACCGCGATCGGATCGGCCTGGCGACTAGGCCGGGGTGACGTTCTCCGCCTGCGGGCCCTTCGGACCCTGCGTGACGTCGAAGTTCACCTGCTGGTTCTCCTCGAGGGAGCGGAAGCCAGAGGCGTTGATCGCGGAGTAGTGGACGAAGACATCCGGGCCGCCGCCGTCCTGGGCGATGAAGCCGAAGCCCTTTTCAGCGTTGAACCACTTCACGGTTCCGGTAGCCATGAGCCCTCCTATGGGCCAAAGGGTCGCCCTGCTCCAGAACCTGCTAAGAAGTCTGAAAACTACAAAAGCCTGCGGGTTACATGCTCCGCAGGCCTCGTACTGCAAGGGAAACCAAACTGCAACTTGCGTCGAGCCTAGCACGCACCCTCGGGCCGAGACCAGAGGGAAAGATCACGTCACCCGGACGTTTGAGACCCGCTCGATCGCTGACGGAGAAGCGCCGCTAGTCTCGCGATGTGGACGTCTATCGCAGCCGGCCCAGGGTCGGCCACATCCAGTTCCTGAACTGCATGCCCCTCTACTGGGGTCTCGCGCGCACCGGCACGCTGCTGGACATGGAGCTGACCAAGGACACCCCCGAGAAGCTGAGCGAGCGGCTCGTCCAGGGGGAGCTCGACATCGCCCCGATCACCCTCGTGGAGTTCCTCCGCAACGCGGACCGGCTCGTCGCCCTCCAGGACATCGCCGTCGGCTGTGACGGCCCCGTCATGTCCTGCGTGATCGTCTCGCAGGTCCCGCTGGAGCGGCTGGACGGGGCCCGGGTGGCCCTCGGCTCGACCTCGCGGACCTCCGTGCGCCTCGCCCAGCTGCTGCTCGCCGAGCAGTACGGGGTACGGCCCGACTACTACACCTGCCCCCCTGACCTGGGGCTGATGATGCAGGAGGCCGACGCGGCGGTGCTCATCGGCGACGCCGCGCTGCGCGCCTCGCTGCACGACGCGCCCCGGCTGGGGCTGGCGGTGCACGACCTCGGCCAGATGTGGAAGGACTGGACGGGGCTCCCGTTCGTCTTCGCCGTCTGGGCCGCCCGCAAGGACTACCTGGCCCGCGAACCCGAGATCGTCCGGGAGGTCCACGAGGCCTTCCTCGCCTCCCGGGACCTGTCCCTGGAGGAGGTCGTGAAGGTCGCCGAGCAGGCGGCGCGCTGGGAGGCCTTCGACGCCGGCCTGCTCCAGCGGTACTTCACCACCCTCGACTTCCGCTTCGGTCCGGAACAACTCGCCGGGGTGAGGGAATTCGCGCGCCGTACGGGAGCGGACACGGGCTACGCGACGGATGTGGCGGTGGAGTTGCTGAAGGTCGGCGCCGCGGAACGTTGATCTTCAATACCCCGGAGATCTTCTCCGGGGTCTTCCGCTTCACCGAACGGGAATGTTCCGTTTGCCGGTAATTCGTTCGCCTTTCGTATTTCCGTCGCACACGTCCGGAGAAGCCGAAGCGGAAGCGCGGAGCGGAATACGAGCGGGGCGGGGTAAGCGCATGGCATTCGGCAGGAACACGGCAAGTCCGGAACCCTTTGAACCGGTTCCATGGAACGGGATCACCCGGTTCACGGTCGGCCGGACGCTGCGCGACGCGGTGCGCGCGTCGAAGCGGGGCGCGGGGGCCCACGCCCTGCGCGTTCCGCGGCTGCGCGGCGGGGTGGAGCTGATGGTCCCGGCGCTGTACATCGTGCCGGCCGGGCCCGAGGGGGCCTCCCTGCGGCAGGGGGGCTTCCGGCTGTACGAGGACGAGGGCCGCACCCGGCCCCTGTGCTCGGTGCTGCCGCGGGACCCCGGCGGCGAGCACCACCGGGTGGCGGACGCGGCCGGGCGCGAGGCCGGCTCCGTGCACCGCACCCCGGCGGCGCGGCGGCTGGTCCGGCACGGCTGGTCGCTGGAGCAGCCCGGGCACCCGGAGGCGGCCGCCCCGCGCGGCTGGGCCGAGGGGGGACCCGGCCGGAGCGTCGGGCGGGGCGTCGGGAAGGTCCTCGGGAGCGTCGTCGACGACATCCTGAGCCTGGGCGCCGAGGACACCGGCGCGGCCCCGCTGAAGCCGGTGCGCTGGCGGGCGGGGGAGGAGACCGTGCTGACCTTCCGGCCCTCCCAGGGGCCCCGCTGGTACGAGGTCGCGCCGGACGGCTGGCTGGACAAGCGGCTGGCCTTCGCCCTCGCGGTGCTCAGGGAGAGCGAGGTCTGGGGCGCGGACCGCCGCTGACGCCCGCTCTTCGCGGCCCCGATCCGGCGGACACCCCCTAAGGTGCTGCTGTCCGGGTGACGCGGGGAGCCCGGGGACAGGGGGGGACGCGATGCAGCCGCTCGAAGCCGGTGAGCCGCGGACGATCGGCGCGTACCGGCTGCTCGGCCGGCTCGGCGCGGGCGGCATGGGACGGGTCTACCTGGGGCGCAGCGCGGGCGGCCGGACCGTCGCCGTGAAGGTCGTGCACCCCCACTTCGCCTCCGACACGGAGTTCCGCACCCGCTTCCGCCGCGAGGTGGAGGCCGCGCGGCGGGTGGGCGGGGAGTGGACCGCACCCGTGCTGGACGCCGACCCGGAGGCGCCCGTGCCGTGGGTGGCGACCGGGTACGTGGCGGGCCCCTCGCTGGACCGGGCGGTCGCCGCGCACGGGCCGCTGCCCGAGGCCTCGGTGCGGGCCGTGGGCGGGGGGCTGGCCCGGGCCCTGGTGGCGGTGCACGGGCTGGGCCTCGTCCACCGGGACGTGAAGCCGTCGAACGTGATGCTGACCCTCGACGGGCCCCGGCTGATCGACTTCGGGATCGCCCGGGCCACGGACGGCACCGCCTCGCTGACCTCCACCGGGGTGTCCATCGGCTCCCCGGGCTACATGTCGCCGGAGCAGATCCTCGGCAAGGGGGTCACGGGCGCCTCGGACGTGTTCTCGCTGGGCGCGGTCCTGGCGTTCGCGGCGACCGGACGGCCGCCGTTCAGCGGGGACAACTCCGCGACCCTGCTCTACAAGGTGGTGCACGAGCCGCCGGAGCTCGACGCGGTCCCGGCCGGGCCGCTGCGCGAGCTGATCGCCTCCTGCCTGGCGAAGGCGGCCGCCGAACGGCCTTCGCCCGAGGCCCTGGCGGCGGCGCTGGGCGGTGCCCTGGGCGCTCCGGGGTGGCTGCCGGCGCCGCTGGTGGAGGAGGCGAGCCGGGCGGCGGTGGCGCTGCTCGACCTGGACGCCGAGGCCTCCGAGGGCGGGGGCGGGGCGGCGTTCCCCGGCGCGGGCGCGGGAAGCGGCTCGGGGCCCTGGTCCGGCGACGGGTCCGGGGCCGGGGCCTGGCCGGGGTCCGGTGACGGCTCCGGGTTCGGCCCGGGGACGGTGTCCGCGTCCGGGCCGGTGCCCTTCACCGAGGGCTCCTACGGAGGGCCCGTCGGGGTCGGCTTCGGGACGCCGGACCCCTCGTACGGGACCCCGCCCGGGTACGCCGGGAACGCGGGCCCCTACGGCTCCGGCGGGCCGGGCACGGCCGGCTCCGGCGGCGCCGCGTACGGCACGGGGCCCGGCGGGTCCACCGGCGGCGGCCCGTACGGCACGGGTCCCGGCGGCCCGTACGGCACGGGCCCGGGCGGGTCCGCCGGCGGCGGGGTGTACGGGGCGCCCACCGAGACGGCCGGGCGCGGCGCGGTCCCGCAGCCGCGGACCGGGCCGGCGGGCGGGCGGGGCGGGGTCACCCTCAGCGCGGCCGGCCGCCGCTTCAGCTGCACCCTGGTGCTCGGCGCGGCCGCCGCCCTGGTGGCGCTGTCGGGCGGGCTGTACGGGATGGGGCTGCTGCCCGGCCAGGGCGACGCCCGGGACGCGACGGCGGCCAGGCCCCCGACCGCCTCGACCCCGGAGCCGGCCGGCTCCGCCCCCGCCTCCTCAGGCTCCTCCGCGGCCCCGAAGGGGTCCCGCAAGGAGGTGCCCGAGGGGTTCATCGGCACCTGGAAGGGCAGCGTCACCACCAGCATCAAGGCCACCACCGAGTTCGAGATCACCATCAAGGCCGGCGGGATCGGCCAGGTCGTCGCCCGGGACAAGTCGGTCCTGCCGGTCCTCGGCACCGACTGCAGCGGGGACTGGCGGCTCACCTCCGCCACCGACGACTCCCTGGTCCTCGACAGCTCGGCCGGCACCAATCCGGCCCCGGGCATCTGCTCCGGCGGCTCCGCCGACGAACGGTTCACCCTCAACCCCGGCGGCACGCTCCACTACCGCTCGGGCGACCGGGGGGCCGGCAACCCGGAGGGCGACCTCGTCCGCAGCCCCTGAGCGGGGTCCCGCCCCCTGGCTGAGGCCGTCAAGGGCCCTGGCGTAGGCTGGATCGGTCCGGACCCTTGACACACCGCCGAAAGGTGACCCACCGGTGACCGACCTGGCCGCACTCCAGTCCGTCCTCGACCGCGCCGCCGAGGGGGGCCGGATCACCAAGGAAGAGGCCCTCGACCTCTACCGGCACGCCCCTCTGCACGCCCTCGGCCAGGCCGCCGACGCGGTGCGCCGACGCCGCTACGCGGGTACCGAGCACATCGCGACGTACATCATCGAGCGCAACATCAACTACACCAACGTGTGCGTCACGGCCTGCAAGTTCTGCGCCTTCTACGCGGCTCCGAAGGACACGAAGAAGGGCTGGTCCCGCGGCCTCGACGACATCCTGCGCCGCTGCGCGGAGACCGTCGAGCTCGGCGGCACGCAGGTGATGTTCCAGGGCGGGCACCACCCGGACTACGGCGTGGAGTACTACGAGGAGCACTTCTCCGCCATCAAGAAGGCCTTCCCGCAGCTGGTCATCCACTCCCTCGGCGCGTCCGAGGTCGAGCACATGGCCCGCATCTCGGGGGTCTCCGCCGAAGAGGCCATCCAGCGGATCCACGCGGCCGGCCTCGACTCCTTCGCGGGCGCCGGCGCCGAACTCCTGCCGGAGCGCCCGCGCAAGGCGATCGCCCCGCTGAAGGAGTCCGGCGAGCGCTGGCTGGAGATCATGGAGATCGCCCACAAGCTGGGCGTGGAGTCCACCTCCACCATGCTGATGGGCACCGGCGAGACCAACGCCGAGCGCATCGAGCACATCGCGATGATCCGGGACACGCAGGACCGCACCGGCGGCTTCCGCGCGTTCATCCCGTACACGTACCAGCCCGAGAACAACCACCTCAAGGGCCGGACCCAGGCGACGGTCTTCGAGTACCTGCGCATGATCGCGATCGCGCGGCTCTTCCTCGACAACGTCGCGCACATCCAGGGCTCCTGGCTGACCGTCGGCAAGGAGGCGGGCCAGCTCTCCCTGCACTACGGCGCCGACGACCTCGGTTCGATCATGCTGGAGGAGAACGTCGTCTCCTCCGCCGGTGCCAAGCACCGCTCGAACCGCCAGGAGATCATCGACCTGATCCGCAAGGCGGGCCGCGTCCCGGCGCAGCGCGCGACCACGTACGAGCACCTCGTCGTGCACGAGGACCCGGCGAACGACCCCGTCGACGACCGCGTCGTCTCGCACATCTCCTCGACCGCCATCGAGGGGGGCACCGCGCACCCCGAGCTGAAGCTCATCTCCGCGAACTGACGCGGACCGACCGCCGATGCTGACGCTGCACACCGCCGAGCTCCTCGTCACCGGGCCGGACGCCGCACCGCTGGAGGCCGGCGCCGTCCTGGTGGAGGGCGACCGGATCGTCCGGACGGGCCCGTACGCGGACCTCGCCGCGGCCGCGCCGCACGCCCGCGTGCGGCGCTGGCCCGGGGTGCTCACCCCGGGGCTGCTGGCGCGCGGGGCGGACGTGCTGCTGGAGGGGACGTACTACCCCGACGACCCGTACGAGGTCACCGAGCTGGGCGCCGACCCGATCACCGGCGCCGAGGCCCTCGAAGCCCTGAAGCTGACCGAGTCCCGCCGGGGCAACAGCGCCCGGCGCGGCACGCAGAAGCTGCTGGCGCGCGGGGTCGTCGCGGTCGCGGGGCGGTTCACCGTCCCGGCGGTGCGCACGGCGGTGGTCCGCTCGGGCCTGTCCGTGGTCCCGCCCGCCCCCTACGAGGGCGCGCCCTCGCTGGACCCGCTCACCGGCCGGGCGAACGCCGCGGAGGCCTTCCACGGGGCGCTGGAGGCGGGGGGCGCGGCCCGGTTCGCGGTGTTCGCGGTGGCGGACGCGGCCGAACTCCTGGAACGCGGGGCGACCACCTGCGTGGCGACGGTCATCGGCGGCCGCCTGCTGCACCGGCGGCGGTAGGACCGTCCCGCTAGGGCACCTGCGGGCCGGCCAGGTAGGTCCCGTCGGCGGTGTGCGGCCAGGCGTTGGACGTGCAGCCCTGGAGGCCCTTGATCTGCTGCATCATCGCCGGGGCGGGGGCGCCCGGCCGGGGGCAGGTCTCGTGGCCGCGGCCCAGTTCGTGGCCCACCTCGTGGTTGATGATCAGCGCCCGGTACTCGGCGGCCGAGCCCCGGAACTTCGGCGAACCCTCCTGCCAGCGCTTGAGGTTCACCACGATCGTGTGGTGGGCCTGGCAGTTGGTCTCCCCGATGAGCTCGGGGGTCACCACGTCGCACAGCCGGTCGGTGGTGGAGGGGGTGGCGATCTTCACGGTGAAGTCCACCGGTTCGCCGCGGCCGGCCAGCCGGAACCCGTACGCGGGGTCGCGTATCCACCCGCGGCGGTCCCCGAGTATCTCCTCGACGTTCCGGGCGGCCGAGTCCGGGTCGACGCCGCTGGCGTTCTCCGTCTCCACCCGCCAGCGCAGCGCCCGCCCCTGGCCCTGGGCCCGGCCGGCGGAGGAGGAGGCGGTGAACGCACCCGGCGCCGCGGTCGGGCTCGGGCTCGTGGCCGGGCCAGTGGCCGGGTTCGTGGCCGGGCTCGGGCTCGGGGGCGGTGACGCGTGTTCGGCCGGGGCGGCCGCCCGCCCGGCCGCCGGTGACGGGCCGCTCCGGGCGGCGGTGGCGGAGCCCCGCTCCAGCCCGAGCCAGTAGGCGGTGACGGAGAGCGCGGCCAACGCCGTCGAGCCCAGGACCGTGCGGCGCAGTCGCCTGCGCCGTTCGGCCCGTCGTGCTTTGACTGATCGGCGTGTAGCCATGGGTGGTCCCTTTGTTCGGATTGCCCGCCCAGTCTGCCCGTTTCCGGTCCTGATCTGCCGGAATTTCCGTCGGAGCGAGCCGGACCGGGCCGGGGCGGCCGACAAGGCGGCGGCCTGAGAGGATGGGCCCGTACGCGCCGACCGGCAGACACACCGAGCACCGAGGGGCCACCGCCAGTGACAAGGGCTTCCCTGGACAAGCAGCCGCACGAAGTCGCCTCCATGTTCGACGGCGTCGCGGAGAAGTACGACCTCACCAATGACGTCCTCTCCCTCGGGCAGGCGCGCCTGTGGCGCAAGGAGGCCGCCCGGGCGGTCGCCGCCCGCCCCGGGCAGAAGGTGCTCGACCTGGCCGCCGGCACCGCGACCTCGTCCCTCCCGTACGCCGCGACCGGCGCGTACGTCGTCCCCTGCGACTTCTCCCTCGGCATGCTGCGCGAGGGCAAGAAGCGCAACCCGTGGCTGCCGCTGACGGCGGGCGACGCGACCCGGCTGCCCTTCGCCGACGACGTCTTCGACACCGTGACGATCTCCTTCGGGCTGCGCAACGTCCAGGACACGGACGCCGCGCTGCGCGAGCTGTACCGGGTGACCAAGCCCGGCGGGCAGGTCGTCATCAGCGAGTTCTCCCAGCCGACCTGGGCGCCGTTCCGCACGGTCTACACCGAGTACCTGATGCGCGCCCTGCCGCCGGTGGCCCGCGCCGTCTCCTCGAACCCCGACGCGTACGTGTACCTCGCCGAGTCCATCCGCGAGTGGCCGGACCAGCCGGCGCTGGCCGAGCTGCTGCAGAAGGCCGGCTGGGGCAAGGTCGCGTGGCGCAACCTGAGCGGCGGCATCGTCGCGCTGCACCGCGGCGTCAAGGTCCAGTAGCGTCCGTTGGCACCTGTGGCACCCGTGGACTACCAGGACCTCCTCGAACGGATCGCGGCGGACGTCGCCCCGCTGATCGGCACCGGCACCCCCGCCGAGTACATCCCGGCGCTGGCGGGGGTCGACCCCCGCCGGTTCGGGATGGCGATCGCCGACCTCGACGGCAACGTCTTCGGCACCGGCGACTGGCGGGTCCCCTTCTCCACCCAGTCGATCACCAAGGTCTTCGCGCTGGCCCTCGCCCTCGCGGAGGGCGGCGACAGCCTGTGGGAGCGGGTGGGCCGGGAGCCGTCCGGCAACCCGTTCAACTCCCTGGTGCAGCTGGAGTACGAGAACGGCATCCCGCGGAATCCTTTCATCAACGCGGGCGCGCTCGTCGTCACCGACCGGCTCCAGACCCTGACGGGTGACGCGAGCAGCGAACTCCTGGACTTCCTGCGGCAGGAGAGCGGCAACCCGGACATCGGGTTCGACGCGGAGGTGGCCGCGTCCGAGCAGGAGCACGGCGACCGGAACGCGGCCGTGGCGCACTTCATGGCCTCGTACGGCAACATCGACAACCCCGTGCCGATGCTGCTGGACCACTACTTCTGGCAGTGCTCCATCGAGATGAGCTGCGCCGACCTGGCGCTGGCCGGACGCTTCCTGGCCCGGCACGGGCTGCGGGCGGACGGCTCGCGGCTGCTGACCCGCAGCGAGGCGAAGCAGATCAACGCGGTGATGATGACCTGCGGGACGTACGACGCCGCGGGGGAGTTCGCGTACCGGGTCGGGCTGCCGGGCAAGAGCGGGGTCGGCGGCGGCATCATCGCGGTGGTCCCGGGCCTGTGCACCCTCGCGGTCTGGAGCCCGGGCCTCGACGCCCGGGGCAACTCGGTCGCCGGCGCCGCCGCCCTGGACCGCTTCACGACCCTGACGGGCCTGAGCGTGTTCTGACCCCGGGGGAGGCCCCCGGGGCCTCCGGCGTCAGAGGGTGAGCTCGTAGCAGCGCGCGGTCCGGCCGGACGGGTTCGTGAACTCCTCGCCCGGCGTCATGCCGAGCCGCTCCGCGACCGCCGTCGAACGGACGTTGCCGGTGTCGATCACCGCGCACACCCGCTCCACCCCCACCTCCCGCAACCGCTCCACCGTCGCCAGCGCGGCGGCGTACGCGTAGCCCTTCCCCCAGGCGGCCCGCCCCAGCCGCCACCCGATCTCGATCCGCCCCACCGGCCCCCACGCGTGCTTCGCCGGCCACGGCTGGGCCCCGGTGAAGCCGACCACCTCGCCCCGCTCGTCCAGCAGCGTCCACAGGCAGTGCCCCAGCCGGGCGTCGTGCATCCGCTGGCGGGCCGTGAACTCCTCGTACGCGGACAGCTCGGCGGGCCCGCCGAGGAACTCCATCACGTCCGCGTCGTCGAACAGGCGGTGCCAGGCGTGCGCGTCCTCGTCGGTCGGTACGCGGAGCTGGATCACCGGCAGCGGTGGCCGGGTCGTCGGCGAGGTCGTCATCGGGGCAGCCCTTCGGATCGCGATCTCTCTCGCTGCATAGACTGCGTCATGTCCTGTGCCGTTGGGCACCCCTTATCGAGCCTTCGGGAGACCCCGCAGTGACCGAGCCCACCGTGCCCCTCTCCGAACACTCCGCGGACGTGATCGTCGTCGGGGCCGGGCCCGCCGGCTCGACCACCGCCTACTACCTGGCCAAGGCCGGACTCGACGTCCTGCTCCTGGAGAAGACGGCGTTCCCGCGCGAGAAGGTCTGCGGTGACGGCCTGACCCCGCGCGCCACCAAGCAGCTGGTGGCGATGGGCATCGACATCTCCGAAGAGGCCGGCTGGCTGCGCAACAAGGGCCTGCGCATCATCGGCGGCGGCCAGCGGCTCCAGCTGGACTGGCCGGAACTCGCGTCCTTCCCGGACTACGGACTCGTCCGCAAGCGCGACGACTTCGACGAGACCCTGGCCCGCCAGGCGCAGAAGGCCGGCGCCCGTCTGTACGAGCGCTGCAACGTCGGCGAGCCGATCCGCGACCCGCGCACCGGCCACATCACCGGTGTGCAGGCGAAGCTCGGCGAGGACAAGACCCCGGTCACCTTCCACGCCCCGCTCGTCGTCGCGGCCGACGGCAACTCCTCGCGCCTGTCCCTCGCCATGGGCCTGCACCGGCGCGAGGACCGCCCGATGGGCGTGGCGGTGCGGACGTACTTCACCTCGCCCCGGCACGACGACGACTACCTGGAGTCCTGGCTGGAGCTGTGGGACCGGCGCGGCCCGCAGGACCGGCTGCTGCCCGGCTACGGCTGGATCTTCGGCATGGGCGACGGCACGTCCAACGTCGGCCTGGGCATCCTCAACTCCTCCTCCGCGTTCAAGGAGCTGGACTGGCGCGAGGTCCTGAAGGCCTGGTGCGCGTCCATGCCCGAGGACTGGGGCTACACCCCCGAGAACATGACGCAGCCGATCCGCGGCGCGGCCCTGCCGATGGCCTTCAACCGGCAGCCGCACTACACGAAGGGCCTGCTGCTGGTCGGTGACGCGGGCGGGCTCGTCAACCCGTTCAACGGCGAGGGCATCGCCTACGCGATGGAGTCCGGCCAGATCGCGGCGGAGGTCATCGTCCAGGCCCACGCCCGCGCCACCCCGGCCCAGCGGGAGCTGGCGCTGCACAACTACCCGAAGGTGCTGAAGGAGACCTACGGCGGCTACTACACGCTGGGCCGCGCCTTCGTGAAGCTGATCGGCAACCCGGCGGTCATGAAGATCGCCGCCCAGCGCGGCCTGACGCACCCGGTGCTGATGCGCTTCACGCTGAAGATGCTGGCGAACCTGACGGACCCGACGGGCGGCGACGCGATGGACCGCATCATCAACGGCCTCTCGAAGGTGGCCCCGAAGGCCTGAACCGGACCGGAACGCCCCTGTACCGCCCCTGAGCCGCCCCCGGGTCCCCGGTGGGCGGTTCAGTCGTCCGTGGGCTCCCGCGCGGGCTCCGGGGCCCCGTGGACGGTGCGGACGCAGCGGGTCAGGAGGCCCAGGCCCGCGAGCAGGAGCGCGCCGGAGACGGTCCAGCCGAGGCCCAGGGTCAGCGGGGTGCCGGGCTTCTGCCAGGGGCGGGCGGTGGTCAGCAGCCATCCGCCGAACGCCAGCAGGCCCAGGCCGAGGGCGGCGGGGAGGGCGGTGCCGTCGTCGCCTTGTTCCTCGCACGGGGTTCCGCTCATGGGATCACCACCTCAGGGAATCGCTGCGGGGCCGGGGTACGCGCCCATCTTCGCAGGGCCGCCCCGGATTCCGCACCGGCCGTCCACGGGGCGGGAGTCCGGGCATGCCGAAGGTCCGGTACTCCGCCCCCGAGCGGGGGAGTACCGGACCTCGCGGAACCGGATGCGTCAGAGGATGCGGACGGCGCCCGTCGGCATGTCGTAGCTCAGCGAGCGCTCGACGATGCCGGTGCTGGGGTTCTGCGCGCCGACGAACTTGCCGCCGCCGACGTAGATGGCGACGTGGTAGGCGCTGCCGCGGGGGCCCCAGTAGAGGATGTCGCCCGGCTGGAGGTTGCTCAGCGAGACCGCGGTACCGGAGGCGGACTGGTCCTGCGAGACGCGGTCCAGGGAGATGTTCGCCTGGCGGTAGGCGGCCTGGACCAGGCTGGAGCAGTCCCACGCGTTGGGGCCGGTGGCGCCCAGCACGTACGCCTTGCCGATCTGGGCGTAGGCGAAGTTGATGATGGCCGCGGCGGAGCCGGTGGCGGAGGAGCGGCCGCTGCTGGAGCCGCCCTTGACGGTGGCACCGCTGCCGTCGTCGGAGGCGGAGGCGCTGGTCAGGGAGGAACGGCCGGAGCTGCGGTTGGCGCGCTCGGCGTCGGCCTTGCGGTCGGCCTCCTGCTTCGCCTTCTGCTCCGCGACCTTCGTGGCGTCTTCCTTCGCCTGCTTCGCCTCGGCGGCGGCACCCGTACGGGCGCTCTCCTCCTGGGCGTTCAGCTCGCCGGTGACGGCGGCCTCGACGGCGGCGACGCGGGTGTTCTCGGCGGCCGTGTTGACCGCGTTGGACACCTCGGTGCCGAGGTCCAGGCTGAGGACCGGCATCTCCAGCGTCGTCTCGGCCACGGGCTCGGTAGACGGGGACGCGCTCGCGGTGCCGGCCATGGCCAGGGTGCTGAGGACGCCACCGGCAACTCCGGCGCGGACCGCGAGCTTCGAGGCGCTACGGCGGGGCTTCCGGTGGCTGGGTATGTGAGCGGTGTGGGACATGGGAATACCGCTATCAGGGGTGCAGGGTCACCTTCAAGAAACGTGGTGTGCGCCACAGTTGCGGGGAAAGCCGTGCAACCGGGCGCGCCGCGCCTCTTATTGACGCCGTAACGGACGTATCGGACACCCCTTCACAAGGCTGTGATCATGGGCTTTCAGCAATAAGTCCGAATTGATCCACGCCTACCATCCCCCCGTACAGATGGCCAAGCCTCCTTTTTGCGGCCCATGATCCATGTGTCGCAGGTCACAGTTACCTGCCGCCGTGAGGGCGCTGTGGCCGGTCTGTGATCCGACCGTGAACTCGCCGTGCGGTTCGTGAACGGATGCACATCCCTCCGTCGCGGAGCGTGGCGTCCACTTCGGTACCACCGGACCCCCCGGGCGGGGGAGGCGGATTCCCTTATCACCCGGACCACCCCGTAGCCAATTTGCCTGTAGCGCCCACAGTTTGATAGTGCAAGCCCGCCTTCACCTGCGGTGACGGGGTCGGATGTCACCTTTGGTGATCATGTGGATGCCTTGCGTACGAAGATCGGCACTCATCAGCCTTCATGATCGTTCGTCAGGTGGTGGAGATCACAAACTCGGTGTTGTTACCCGTGTCGCAGATCACAGACCGGCAGGCATAAGATGCGCACCAGTCTGGCTTGTGAACTGCCTCACATGCGACCAACGGTCAAGGACGACTGGAAGGAGCGAGGAGCGTGAATGCCTACGCACCCATCCTCGTGCTCGGCGCCATCGGCGCAGGGTTTGCGATCTTCTCCGTGGTCATGGCCACGCTGATCGGCCCAAAACGGTACAACCGGGCGAAGCTTGAAGCGTACGAGTGCGGCATCGAGCCCACCCCCATGCCCGCGGGCGGCGGTCGCTTCCCCATCAAGTACTACCTCACGGCGATGCTCTTCATCGTCTTCGACATCGAGATCGTCTTCCTCTACCCCTGGGCCGTCACCTTCGACTCCCTGGGGATCTTCGGGCTCGTCGAGATGCTGCTCTTCGTGCTCACCGTCTTCGTCGCCTACGCATACGTCTGGCGCCGCGGCGGCCTGGAATGGGACTGAGGGGCTGAATTTTCCATGGGACTGGAAGAGAAGCTGCCGAGCGGCTTCCTGCTGACCACCGTCGAACAGGCCGCGGGCTGGGTGCGCAAGGCATCCGTCTTCCCGGCCACCTTCGGCCTCGCCTGCTGCGCCATCGAGATGATGACCACCGGCGCCGGCCGCTACGACCTCGCCCGCTTCGGCATGGAGGTCTTCCGCGGCTCCCCGCGGCAGGCCGACCTGATGATCGTCGCGGGCCGGGTCAGCCAGAAGATGGCGCCGGTGCTGCGGCAGGTGTACGACCAGATGCCCGCCCCCAAGTGGGTCATCTCCATGGGGGTCTGCGCCTCCTCGGGCGGCATGTTCAACAACTACGCGATCGTCCAGGGCGTCGACCACATCGTCCCGGTGGACATCTACCTCCCCGGCTGCCCGCCCCGTCCCGAGATGCTCATGGACGCGATCCTCAAGCTCCACCAGAAGATCCAGGGCTCCAAGCTCGGCGTGAACCGGGAAGAGGCGGCGCGCGAGGCGGAGGAGGCTGCCCTCAAGGCCCTCCCCATCATCGAGATGAAGGGGCTGCTGCGGTGAGCGACGAACCGGCCGTGGAGAACGGCAACGGCAACCACGTCCCCGCCCCCCGGACGGCCGCCGCCGGACCCGAGGTGATCGGCGTCCGCAAGGGCATGTTCGGCGCCCGGAACGGCGGCGACACCAGCGGCTACGGCGGCCTGGTCCGCACCGTGGCCCTGCCCGGCGCGAGCTCCCGCCCCTACGGCTCCTACTTCGACGAGGTCGCCGACGAGCTCGAAGGCGCCCTGGAGGAGCAGGACCTGCTCCCGGAGAACGCGATCGAGAAGGTCGTCGTCGACCGCGGCGAGATGACCCTCCACATCGCCCGCGAGCACCTCCCGCGGGTCGCCTCCACCCTCCGCGACGACCCGGCACTGCGCTTCGAACTGTGCACCGGGGTCTCGGGGGTGCACTTCCCCGACGACAAGGGCCGCGAGCTGCACGCCGTCTACCACCTGCGCTCCCTCACCCACGGCCGGATCATCCGGCTGGAGGTGTCGGTGCCCGACGGCGACCCGCACCTGCCCTCGCTCGTCACCGTCTACCCGACGAACGACTGGCACGAGCGCGAGGCCTACGACTTCTTCGGCCTGGTCTTCGACGGCCACCCGGCGCTCACGCGGATCATGATGCCGGACGACTGGCAGGGCTTCCCGCAGCGCAAGGACTACCCGCTCGGCGGCATCCCCATCGAGTACAAGGGCGCCCAGATCCCGGCTCCCGACCAGCGGAGGTCGTACAGCTGATGTCGAACACCCCCAACACCGCTGACCACGCGTCCTCCCGCGAGACCACCGAAGGCACCGTCTACACCGTCACCGGCGGCGACTGGGACGAGATCGTCCGGTCGGCCGCCAAGGCCGACGACGAGCGCATCGTCGTCAACATGGGACCGCAGCACCCCTCCACCCACGGGGTGCTGCGCCTGATCCTGGAGATCGACGGAGAGACGGTCACCGAGGCCCGCTGCGGCATCGGCTACCTGCACACCGGCATCGAGAAGAACCTCGAATTCCGCAACTGGACGCAGGGCACCACCTTCGTCACGCGCATGGACTACCTGACGCCGTTCTTCAACGAGACGGCCTACTGCCTCGGCGTCGAGAAGCTCCTCGGCATCACCGACCAGATCCCGGACCGGGCCACCGTCATCCGCGTCCTGCTGATGGAGCTCAACCGGCTCTCCTCCCACCTGGTGTGCATCGCCACCGGCGGCATGGAACTCGGCGCGACCACGATCATGATCTACGGCTTCCGGGACCGCGAGCTGATCCTCGACGTCTTCGAGCTGATCACCGGCCTGCGCATGAACCACGCCTTCATCCGCCCCGGCGGCCTCGCCCAGGACCTCCCCCCGGGCGCGGTCGACCAGCTGCGCGAGTTCGTCAAGACGATGAAGAAGAACCTGCCGGAGTACGACAAGCTCGCCACCGGCAACCCCATCTTCAAGGCCCGCATGCAGGACGTCGGCTACCTCGACCTCGCCGGCTGCATGGCCCTCGGCGCCACCGGACCGATCCTGCGCTCGGCCGGCCTGCCGCACGACCTGCGCAAGACCGACCCGTACTGCGGCTACGAAGGCTACGAGTTCGACGTCCCCACCACCGAGAGCTGCGACTCCTACGGGCGGTTCCTGATCCGCCTGGAGGAGATGCGCCAGTCGCTGCGGATCGTCGAGCAGTGCCTGGACCGGCTGGAGCCGGGACCGGTCATGGTCGCCGACAAGAAGATCGCCTGGCCGGCGCAGCTCGCCCTGGGCCCCGACGGCCTCGGCAACTCCCTCGACCACATCAAGAACATCATGGGCACCTCCATGGAGGCCCTCATCCACCACTTCAAGCTGGTGACCGAGGGCTTCAGGGTCCCCGCCGGCCAGGCGTACGCGGCCGTCGAGTCCCCCAAGGGCGAACTCGGCGTCCACGTGGTCTCCGACGGAGGCACCCGCCCCTACCGGGTCCACTTCCGCGACCCGTCCTTCACCAACCTGCAGGCCATGGCGGCGATGTGCGAGGGCGGCCAGGTCGCCGACGTCATCGTCGCCGTCGCCTCCATCGACCCCGTGATGGGAGGCGTCGACCGATGACGGCCGATGCAGTGAATACGGGCGTCAGCCTCGGGATGCCGCAGCTCCCCGCCCCCGACTTCCCCGCCGAGGTGCGCGCCCGGCTGGAAGCGGACGCACAGGAGGTCATCGCCCGCTACCCCGACAGCCGCTCCGCGCTGCTGCCGCTGCTGCACCTGACGCAGTCCGAGGAGGGCTACGTCTCGCGCACCGGCATCCGCTTCTGCGCCGAGGTCCTCGGCCTGACCACCGCCGAGGTCACCGCGGTCGCCACCTTCTACACGATGTACCGGCGCGGGCCGAGCGGCGACTACCAGGTGGGCGTCTGCACCAACACCCTGTGCGCGGTGATGGGCGGCGACGCCATCTTCGACGAGCTCAAGCAGCACCTCGGGGTCGGCAACAACGAGACCACCCCCGACGGCAAGGTGACGCTGGAGCACATCGAGTGCAACGCGGCCTGCGACTACGCCCCCGTGGTGATGGTCAACTGGGAGTTCTTCGACAACCAGACCCCCGAGTCCGCCAAGGCCCTCGTGGACGACCTGCGCGCCGGCCGCCCGGTCGAGCCGACCCGGGGCGCGCCGCTGTGCACGTACAAGGACACCGCCCGGATCCTGGCGGGCTTCCCCGACGAGCGCGAGGGCGCGGTGGAGGCGAGCGGCGGCGCGGGCCCCGCCTCCCTGATCGGCCTGCGCATCGCCCGGGGCGAGTCCCCGCACGCCCCGGTCGTCCGCCCGCGCGCCGAGACCGGTACCGAGGGAGGGGAGTGATGTCGGTGTCCACCGAACTCAGCAAGAACGGCACGAGCCCGGAGAAGCTGCTCGCGCCCGTCCTGTCGGCCTTCTGGGACGAGCCGGAGTCCTGGACCCTGGAGACCTACCGGCGCCACGAGGGCTACGAGGGCCTGCGCAAGGCCCTCGCGATGACCCCGGACGAGGTGATCGCCTACGTCAAGGACTCGGGACTGCGCGGACGCGGCGGAGCCGGCTTCCCCACCGGGATGAAGTGGCAGTTCATCCCGCAGGGCGACGGCAAGCCGCACTACCTCGTCGTGAACGCCGACGAGTCGGAGCCGGGAACCTGCAAGGACATCCCCCTCCTCTTCGCCAACCCGCACTCCCTCGTCGAGGGAATGATCATCGCCTGCTACGCGATCCGCTCGGAGCACGCCTTCATCTACCTGCGCGGTGAGACCGTCCCCGTGCTGCGGCGGCTGCACGAGGCCGTGCGCGAGGCGTACGCGGCCGGATACCTCGGCAAGGACATCGACGGCAGCGGACGCAACCTCGACATCACCGTGCACGCGGGAGCGGGCGCGTACATCTGCGGCGAGGAGACGGCGCTGCTCGACTCCCTCGAAGGCCGGCGCGGCCAGCCCCGGCTGCGTCCCCCCTTCCCCGCGGTCGAGGGCCTCTACGCGTGCCCCACCGTCGTGAACAACGTCGAGTCCATCGCCTCGGTTCCCGCGATCCTCAACAAGGGCAAGGACTGGTTCAAGGCGATGGGGACGGAGAAGTCTCCCGGCTTCACCCTCTACTCCCTCTCCGGGCACGTCGCCGGACCCGGCCAGTACGAGGCCCCCCTCGGCATCACCCTGCGCCAGCTCCTCGACATGAGCGGAGGCATGCGCCCCGGGCACCGGCTCAAGTTCTGGACCCCCGGCGGCTCCTCCACGCCCATGTTCACCGACGAGCACCTCGACGTCCCGCTCGACTACGAGGGCGTCGGCGCGGCCGGCTCCATGCTCGGCACCAAGGCCCTGCAGTGCTTCGACGAGACCACCTGCGTGGTGCGCGCCGTCACCCGCTGGACCGAGTTCTACGCCCACGAGTCCTGCGGCAAGTGCACCCCCTGCCGCGAGGGCACCTACTGGCTGGTCCAGCTGCTGCGCGACATCGAGGCCGGCAAGGGCGTCATGTCCGACCTCGACAAGCTGAACGACATCGCCGACAACATCAACGGCAAGTCCTTCTGCGCGCTCGGCGACGGCGCGGCCAGCCCGATCTTCTCCTCGCTCAAGTACTTCCGCGAGGAGTACGAGCGGCACATCACCGGAAAGGGCTGTCCCTTCGACCCGCGGAAGTCGACCCTCTGGGCCGACGGTCCGGCCAAGAACTCCGAGGTGAACGCATGACCGTCGCCACCAGTGCCCCCGCAGGCGGCGGGGAGGCCTCCAAGCCGCCGCAGGACGACCTGGTCACGCTGACCATCGACGGCGCCGAACTGTCCGTGCCCAAGGGGACCCTCGTCATCCGGGCCGCCGAACAGCTCGGCATCGAGATCCCCCGGTTCTGCGACCACCCCCTCCTCTCCCCGGCCGGCGCCTGCCGCCAGTGCATCGTCGAGGTCGAGGGCCAGCGCAAGCCGATGGCCTCCTGCACCATCACCTGCACCGACGGCATGGTCGTCAAGACGCAGCTCACCTCCGAGGCCGCAGACAAGGCCCAGCGCGGGGTGATGGAGCTGCTGCTCATCAACCACCCGCTGGACTGCCCCGTCTGCGACAAGGGCGGCGAGTGCCCCCTGCAGAACCAGGCGATGTCGCACGGCAACGCCGAGTCCCGCTTCGAGGGGCACAAGCGGACGTACGAGAAGCCCGTCGCCATCTCCACCCAGGTGCTCCTGGACCGGGAGCGGTGCGTGCTGTGCGCGCGCTGCACCCGCTTCTCCAACGAGATCGCCGGCGACCCGATGATCGAACTGCTCGAGCGCGGCGCGCTCCAGCAGGTCGGCACCGGCGAGGGCGACCCGTTCGAGTCGTACTTCTCCGGCAACACCATCCAGATCTGCCCCGTCGGCGCCCTCACCTCGGCCGCCTACCGGTTCCGCTCCCGCCCCTTCGACCTCGTCTCCTCCCCGAGCGTGTGCGAGCACTGCGCGGGCGGCTGCGCGACCCGGACGGACCACCGGCGCGGCAAGGTGATGCGCCGCCTCGCCGCCGAGGACCCCGAGGTCAACGAGGAGTGGATCTGCGACAAGGGCCGCTTCGGGTTCCGCTACGCGCAGCGCCCCGACCGGCTGACCACCCCGCTGGTGCGCGGGTCCGACGGGGTCCTCGCCCCGGCGAGCTGGCCCGAGGCCCTGGAGGCCGCGGCCGCCGGGCTGAACGCCGCGCGCGGCCGGGCCGGCGTCCTGACCGGCGGCCGGCTGACCGTCGAGGACGCCTACGCGTACGCCAAGTTCGCCCGGGTGGTGCTCGACACCAACGACATCGACTTCCGGGCCCGCGTGCACAGCGCGGAGGAGACCGAGTTCCTGGCCGCCTCCGTCGCCGGCACCGGCAAGGACCTCGACGGCACGGGCGTCACCTACGCCTCCCTGGAGGCCGCCCCGGCGGTGCTCCTCGTCGGCATCGAGGCCGAGGAGGAGGCCCCCGGGGTCTTCCTGCGGCTGCGCAAGGCCCACCGCAAGCGGGGCCAGAAGACCTACGCGCTCGCGCCGTTCGCCACCCGGGGCCTGGCCAAGGCGGGCGGCACCCTGCTGGCCGCCGCCCCCGGCACCGAGCCCGAGTGGCTGGACGCCCTCGCCTCCCGCACCGGCCTGGAGGCCGGCGGCGACGAGGCGGCCGAGGCCCTGCGCAGGCCCGGGGCGGTCCTCGTCGTCGGTGAGCGGCTCGCCGGGGTGCCCGGTGCGCTGACCGCCGCCGTACGGGCGGCCACCGCGACCGGCGCCCGGCTGGTGTGGATCCCGCGCCGCGCCGGGGAGCGGGCCGCCGTCGAGGCGGGCGCGCTGCCGTCCCTGCTGCCCGGCGGCCGCCCGGCCACCGACCCGCGGGCCCGCGACGAGGTCGCCACCGCCTGGGGGCTGGAGGCGCTGCCGCACCGCTACGGGCGGGACACCGGCCAGATCGTCGAGGCCGCCGCGGCCCGTGAGCTGGGCGCGCTGCTCGTCGCCGGCGTCGAGGTCGGCGACCTGCCCGACCCGCAGCGGGCCCGCACCGCGCTGAAGGAGGCCTTCGTGGTCTCCCTGGAGCTGCGGCCCGGCGAGGTCACCGACCACGCGGACGTGGTCCTGCCGGTCGCGGCCGTCGCCGAGAAGGCGGGCACGTTCATCAACTGGGAGGGCCGCGTCCGGCCGTTCGAGGCCGCGCTCAAGCCCGACCAGATGACCCGCCGGCTCGCCCCGGCCGACGCCCGCGTGCTGCACATGCTGGCCGACGCCGCCGACCGGCCGATCGCCCTGCCCGACGTGCACGCCGTACGGCGGGAGCTGGAGCGGCTCGGCCCCTGGGAGGGTGACCTCGCCCCCGAGCGGTCCACCGACCCGGTGGCGCTGCCCCGGCCCGGCGCGGGCGAGGCCGTACTCGCCGGCCACCGCCTGCTGCTGGACCTGGGCCGGCTCCAGGAGGGCGACGAGGCCCTGGCCGGGACCCGGCACGAGGCCGCGGCCCGGCTCTCGGCCCCCACGGCCGCCGAGACCGGCGTCAAGGACGGCGACCTCCTCGCCGTCACCGGCCCGGCCGGCTCGGTGGAACTCCCGCTGCGGATCACCGAGATGCCCGACCGGGTCGTGTGGCTCCCCCTGAACTCCACCGGCTCCGGCGTCCTCGCCGACACCGGCGCACTGCCCGGCGCCCTCGTCCGCATCGGACCGGCGCCGGCCCCGGACGCCCCCGCCAAGGAGGTGCGAGCGTGAGCAGCCTCGCCCACATCGCGGCGCAGCAGCCGCACGTCCTCGCCGCCGAGGACCTGTCCCTGTTCGGCAGGGATGTCTGGTGGCTCGTCCTCATCAAGGCGGTGTTCTGCTTCGCCTTCCTGATGGTGACCGTGCTGTTCTCCATCGTGTGGGAGCGCAAGGTCGTCGCCTGGATGCAGCTGCGCATCGGTCCCAACCGGCACGGGCCCTGGGGCATGCTCCAGTCGCTCGCCGACGGCGTGAAGCTGATGCTGAAGGAAGACGTCATCGTCAAGCGGGCCGACAAGGTGGTGTACGTCCTGGCGCCGATCATCGCGGCGATCCCGGCGTTCATGGCCATCGCGGTGATCCCGTTCGGCCCGTCCGGCAACGAGGTCTCGATCTTCGGGCAGCGCACCACGATGCAGCTGACCGACCTGCCGATCGCGATGCTGTACGTCCTGGCCGTGGCCTCGGTCGGCATCTACGGCATCGTCCTCGCCGGCTGGTCCTCCGGTTCGACCTATCCGCTGCTCGGCGGGCTGCGCTCCTGCGCGCAGATGATCTCGTACGAGATCGCGATGGGCGCGGCCTTCGCCTCGGTCTTCCTCTACTCCGGGTCGATGTCGACCTCGGCGATCGTGGAGGCGCAGGCGGACCGCTGGTACATCGTGCTGCTGCCGGTGTCGTTCATCATCTACGTGATCACGATGGTGGGCGAGACGAACCGCGCCCCCTTCGACATGCCGGAGTCCGAGGGCGACCTCGTCGGCGGCTTCAACACCGAGTACTCCTCCATCAAGTTCGCGCTGTTCATGCTGGCCGAGTACGTCAACATGGTCACCGTCTCGGCGGTCTCGGTCACCCTCTTCCTGGGCGGCTGGCGGGCCCCGGCGCCGATCTCCACGTACTGGGCGGGCGCGAACCACGGCTGGTGGCCGATGCTCTGGTTCGTCATCAAGGTGCAGCTGCTGCTGTTCTTCTTCATCTGGCTGCGCGGCACCCTGCCCCGCGTGCGCTACGACCAGCTGATGAAGCTCGGCTGGAAGGTGCTGATCCCGGTCTCGGTGGTCTGGCTGATGCTGGTCGCCACCGTCCGGGCGCTGCGCAACGAGCGCTACGACTTCTCGGAGATCGTGCTCTACGTCGGCGGGGCCGTCGTGGCGATCCTGCTGCTGACCTCCATCGCCGACCACTTCCGCGACAAGCGCGAGAAGACGGCCTCCGAGCAGGCGGGGAAGGCCGCGGCCGGCGAGCCCTTCGACCCGATGGCGGGCGGGTTCCCCGTACCGCCCAAGCCCGGCCAGCACCTGGCACCCGTACCGCGCAGGCGGCCCCGCGCCGAGCGCGAGCTGATCGTCAGCGGCGGGACGAACGCCGACAGTGACCGAGAGGAGGGTTGAGACGTGTCCGACGAAAACTCCGAAAAGTGGCAGAACCCGGTGGCCGGCTTCGGCGTGACCTTCAAGGCCATGTTCAAGAAGCGCCTCACCGAGCAGTACCCGGAGCAGGAGAAGACCACCGCTCCGCGCTTCCACGGAAGGCACCAGCTCAACCGGCACCCCGACGGTCTGGAGAAGTGCATCGGGTGCGAGCTGTGCGCCTGGGCCTGTCCCGCCGACGCGATCTACGTGGAGGGCGCGGACAACACCGAGGAGGAGCGCTACTCCCCGGGTGAGCGCTACGGGCGGGTCTACCAGATCAACTACGCCCGCTGCATCCTGTGCGGGCTCTGCATCGAGGCCTGCCCGACCCGGGCGCTGACGATGACGAACGAGTTCGAACTGGCCGACGCCAGCCGCGAGTCGCTGATCTACACCAAGGAGCAGCTCCTCGCCGGGCTGACCGAGGGCATGGTCGACAGCCCGCACTCGATCTTCCCGGGCATGGACGAGCAGGACTACTACCGGGGCCTGGTGACGGGCGCCGCGCCCGGCACCGAGCGGCAGACGGCGGTCTCCAAGGGCGAGGTCCCGGCCGGGAACGGCGCCGGGAACGGGGCGTCCGCCGAGGGGGTCGGCGCATGAACGCCTTCGCGGCCGCCGCCACCACGACCTCCACCGGTGAGGCCGTCCAGTTCTGGGTGCTCGGCACCGTCGCCGTCATCGGCGCGCTCTGCACCATCCTGATGAAGAAGGCCGTGCACAGTGCGCTGTGCCTGGCCGGGACGATGATCGTCCTGGCGGTCTTCTACCTCGCCAACGGGGCGTACTTCCTGGGCGTGGTCCAGGTCGTCGTCTACACCGGCGCCATCATGATGCTGTTCCTCTTCGTGGTCATGCTCGTCGGCGTCACGGCGGCGGACTCGCTGAAGGAGACCATCAAGGGCCAGCGCTGGCTGGCCGCCCTGTGCGGGCTCGGCTTCGGCATCCTGCTGATCGCCGGCCTCGCCAACGCGAAGCTGACCCACTTCAACGGCCTCGGCCGGGTCAACTCCGCGGGGCACGTCGAGGGCTTGGCCCAGCTGATCTTCACCCGCTACATCTTCGCCTTCGAGATCACCGGCGCCCTGCTGATCACGGCGGCCGTCGGCGCGATGGTGCTCACCCACCGCGAGCGCACCGAGCGGGCCGCCACCCAGCGCGAGCTCGCCGAGAAGCGCGTCCGCGAGGGCGTCCAGCTCCCGCCGCTCCCGGCCCCCGGCGTCTACGCCCGGCACAACGCGGTGGACGTCGCCGGCCTGCTCCCCGACGGCACCCCGTCCGAGCTGACCGTCAGCAAGACGCTGCGCGCCCGCGGCCAGATCCGCGACGTGTCCACCGAGGCCCTGGACGACCTCAAGGCGCTGGAGCAGCGCTCCGCGGAGCGCCTCGGCCGCGACTCCCGAGAGGAGGCCTCGAAGTGAATCCGGTCAACTACCTGTACCTGGCCGCCCTGCTGTTCACCATCGGC